>NZ_JBFAPG010000470.1:0-4976 GCF_040675595.1 Micromonospora sp. NPDC049580 | reverse complement strand
GCAATAACTTCATGATCGACGGGGGCAGGTGTGGGTGGGGGTGGGGTGGGGGCAGGCGCGCGGAACCGCGCTCCCGCTGGGCGGGGGCGCGGTTCGCGGTGTTCGGGGTGGGTGCCGGGTCAGGCGACGTTGCGCTGGGCCGGGACCGTCGACTTGTGCGGGCGGCCCAGTCGCGCCTCCAGGCGGGCGACGTCGACCCGGATCTGCCGGCGGTCGGCCAGGTCCTCCCAGCCGACGGCGAGCAGGCGCAGCCGCTCCGACTCGCTGAAGCCGCCCCAGACGCCGTACGGCTCGCGGACCGACAGGGCGTGCGCGGCGCACTCGGCGCGGACCGGGCAGGCCCGGCAGACCGACTTGGCGGCGGACTCCCTGCGCAGCCGGGAGGAGCCCCGCTCCCCGTCCGGGTGGAAGAACTGGGCGCTGTCCCGGCCCCGGCAGGCACCGAGCCGCTGCCAGTCCCAGAGATCGACGATGGGTCCGGGCAGTCTACGTACGTTCGACATCAGCACCCCTCCTCCCGCGCGGCACCGCGAGACTCTTGTGGCCGGCTTCCGGGCGGCGGGCCGCGCAGGCGCACCGTTCCCGGCCTGGACCTCCCGGTACCCGGGCTGCCGCCGGCTCACACGTGTGTGATCCAAAACGTCTGGCAACTCGCGGCTTTTGCCCTATCTGTCGGAAAAGTTCAGATGATTGCCGGGAACCCCCTCCCCAGCCGACGCCGTCATGGTCTGCTCGTGTGCGGAGAGGAGACCACCACAGTGCGTACCGTTCTTGTGTGCGTTCGGACACCGCTCGCGGCTCAGCACCTCACTTCTGCTGCCGCGCGGCTGGGGTTGTCCGCGATCGTCCGTACCGCCGTCTCCGATCCCGAGGTGATGCTGCGACTCGCCGAGCGCCCGGCCGACGTGGTCCTGGCCGACACGGCTCTCACCCGGCCGGACAGCGCGGGTTTCGTCCGCCGGGTGCTGGCCCGCGCGCCGCAGGCCGCGGTCCTGCTGCTCGGCGCCGAGGAGTCCGAGGCCGCCGCCGCCACCATCAGCGCCGGCGCCCGGGGTCTCATCCAGAACGCCGACCACGACCTGACCAGCGCGGTCGCCAAGGCCCTGCTGCTGCTCACCGCACCCGGCCGAGCCTCCCGGCAGCGGGTCACCGACCCGGCCCGGGACACCGCGGCGGTCGGTGGGTCGGGCCGCTCCGCGCCATCGGTACGCGGCTCCGCCGAACCCGGCTGGACGGCCGCGCCCGGCGACGGGTCGCCGGGCATGCCGTCGGTGCCGGTGCAGCGGGGTGACGACGAGGTCGAGTCGGCGACCGACGGGTCGGCAGCCGGCCAGACCGACCCGACCCGGCCCGCCCCGAGCGCCCGCCCCAACCGGGCGTCGATCGGGCTCACCGAACGGGAACTCCAGGTGCTGCTGGGCATGGCCGAGGGCAAGAGCAACGCGGAGATCGGCCGGGAACTGTTCGTGTCCGAGGACACCGTCAAGACCCATGCGCGACGGCTGTTCCGCAAGCTCGGCGCCCGGGACCGCGCCCACGCGGTCGCCGCCGGCTTTCGTGCCGGCCTGGTCTCCTGACCCACGCGGCCCCGCCCCCGGCGGGGTCAGCCAGCGGTCACTCGCCGGTGGTGGCGGTGCCCGGTTCGTCCTCGGTGCCCTCGGTCAGGGTGTCGTGCACCCCGTCGGCGTAACCACGGGCGTAGTCCCAGGTCACGTAGTGGTCCGGGTCCGGGTCGTACGCCGGCTCGTGCACCCGGGGCCGCCCCGAGTTGAGCAGGTGCCGCAGGTTGCCCCGCAGCAGGTCCCAGTCGAAGTAGTGCGGTTCCCGGCAGTCCTCGCATTCGATGACCAGCCCGCGCACCCCGATTGGCGCCAGCAGGGCCTGGTAGATCTCCAGGTCGGCGAGGTCCTCCAGCACATCCTGCCGCTCGACGTCGGTCAGCGGATCCGGCGTCGCGTCGTCGCCCGGGTCGTCCAGGCCTGCGGTCGGGTCGGCCGGGTCGCCGTTGAACGGGTCGATGGGCTCGTCGTGCACCCCCTCACCGTAGACCCAACGCGGCGCGAACGTCCGCCCCCCGGCACCGCGCCCACGCGGCCGCCGCCGACGGAGGTCGCCCAGGTCACTGGGTACGATAGGACGACGTGCCGGCACCGTGGCGTGCTCCGGTGCCCGCCCGCGCCACCTCGCTGAAGCCCATCCGAGCAGCTCAGGAGAGCAATCGTGGAAAATTCGCCCAGCACCGATCTTCCGGCCGGCGTCGAGCACGCCGATCTGGGCGGCCACCTGCCCGAGCTGCCCGCCGGCTCGGCCCGGGTCGTTCCGCTCGGGCTCACCTTCGATGACGTGCTGCTCCAGCCGGGCGAGTCGGACGTCGTCCCCAGCCGGGTCAACACCCGGACGAAGCTCACCCGCGGCATCGAACTGACCGTTCCGCTGCTCTCCAGCGCCATGGACACGGTCACCGAGGCGCGCATGGCGATCGCCATGGCCCGCCAGGGTGGCATCGGCGTGCTGCACCGCAACCTCTCCGTGGAGGACCAGGCCCTCCAGGTCGACCTGGTCAAGCGCTCCGAGTCCGGCATGATCACCAACCCGGTGACCGCCAGCCCGGACGACACCCTGCGCGAGGTCGACGAGCTGTGCGGGCGCTACCGCATCTCGGGTGTCCCGGTGGTGGACGGCGATGGCCAGCTGGTCGGCATCGTCACCAACCGCGACATGCGTTTCGTCTCCGAACCGAGCACCCCGGTCCGCGAGATCATGACCCGGACGCCGCTGGTCACCGCCACGGTCGGGGTGAGCAAGGACGACGCGCTGGCGCTGCTGCGTCGCCACAAGGTCGAGAAGCTGCCGATCGTGGACGACTCGGGTCGGCTGCGCGGGCTGATCACCGTGAAGGACTTCACCAAGAGCGAGCAGTACCCGAACGCCACCAAGGACGACGCGGGCCGGCTGCGGGTGGCCGCCGCCGTCGGTGTCGGCGAGGACTCGTACAAGCGGGCCCGCACGCTCGTCGACGCCGGCGTCGACGTGCTGATCGTGGACACGGCGCACGGGCACCAGCGGGCCGTGCTGGACATGGTCCGCCAGCTCAAGAAGGACGTCACGATCGACATCGTGGGCGGCAACGTGGCCACGTACGCCGGTGCGCGCGCGCTGGTCGAGGCCGGCGCCGACGGGATCAAGGTGGGTGTCGGCCCGGGCGCGATCTGCACGACCCGGATCGTGGCCGGAGTCGGCGTCCCGCAGATCACCGCGATCATGGAGGCGGCCCGTGCCGCCCGCCCGGCCGGCGTCCCGGTGATCGGCGACGGCGGCATCCAGTATTCGGGCGACATCGCCAAGGCCCTGGTCGCCGGCGCCGACACGGTGATGCTCGGCAGCCTGCTGGCCGGCTGCGAGGAGAGCCCCGGCGAGCTGATCTTCATCAACGGCAAGCAGTACAAGGCGTACCGCGGGATGGGCTCGCTCGGCGCGATGCAGTCCCGGGGGCAGGCCAAGTCGTACTCGAAGGACCGGTACTTCCAGCAGGACGTGCTCGCCGAGGACAAGCTGGTCCCCGAGGGTGTCGAGGGGCAGGTGCCCTACCGGGGCCCGCTGTCCGCGGTCGCCCACCAGCTCACCGGCGGGCTGCGGGCCGCGATGGGGTACGTCGGCGCGGAGAGCATCCCCGAGCTGCACCGGCGTGGCCAGCTGATCCGGATCACGGCGGCGGGGCTCAAGGAGAGCCACCCGCACGACATCCAGATGACCGTCGAGGCGCCCAACTACCACTCCCGCTGACCATCCCCCAACAATCTGGAGTCCCCCATGCGTGACGTGGTCGAGATCGGGCTGGGCAAGACCGCGCAGCGCGGTTACCACCTGGACGACATCGCCATCGTGCCGAGCCGCCGGACCCGGGACGTCGACGACGTCTCGACCGCGTGGCAGCTCGACGCGTACCCGTTCGGCATCCCCTGTGTCGGGCACCCCTCGGACGCCACGATGAGCCCGTCCTCGGCGGTCCGGCTCGGTCAGCTCGGCGGTCTCGGCGTGCTCAACGTCGAGGGGCTGTGGACCCGCTACGAGAACCCGACGAAGGTGCTGGAGGAGCTGGCCGGCCTCGACGAGGGCGCCCGCGCCACCAAGCGGCTCCAGGAGGTGTACGCCGAGCCGATCCGCCCGGACCTGATCGCCGAGCGGGTCCGCGAGCTGCGCGCCGGTGGCGGCACGGTGGCGGTGCGGGTCTCCCCGCAGCACACCCTGGCGCTGGCCCCGGTCATCCTGGACGCCGGAGTGGACATCCTGGTCATCCAGGGCACCATCGTGTCGGCCGAGCACGTGTCGACGACCGACGAGCCGCTGAACCTCAAGGAGTTCATCGCCGACCTCGACCTGCCGGTCATCGTCGGCGGCTGCACCGACTACAAGACGGCCCTGCACCTGATGCGTACCGGCGCGGCCGGCGTGATCGTCGGCATCGGCGGCGACGAGTGGTCGACGACCGAGTCGGTGCTGGGCATCCGGGTGCCGATGGCCACCGCGATCGCCGACGCCGCGGCGGCCCGTCGGGACTACCTCGACGAGACCGGCGGCCGGTACGTGCACCTGATCGCCGACGGCGACATCCAGACCTCCGGTGACATCGCCAAGGCCCTCGGCTGTGGCGCGGACGCGGTGATGCTCGGCGAGCCGTTGTCGCTCTGCGACGAGGCGCCCGCCGGCGGCGCCTGGTGGCACTCGGCGGCCAGCCACCCGTCGCTGCCCCGCGGGGCGTTCGAGGTCGCCGGTGAGCCGCTCGGGTCGATGGAGCAGCTGCTCTTCGGCCCGGCGGACGAGGCCGACGGTCAGCTCAACCTGTTCGGCGGGCTGCGCCGGGCGATGGCCAAGTGCGGCTACCGCGACCTCAAGGAGTTCCAGAAGGTCGGCCTGGTCCTCGACCGCTGACCTGCCGGTTAGACGCCGGAAGGCCGGCCCCGCAACGTGGCGGGGCC
>NZ_JBFAPG010000469.1:0-4998 GCF_040675595.1 Micromonospora sp. NPDC049580 | reverse complement strand
CCCACCATTTTTTCAGTCGTGCGCGCGCCCCCCCCGCCGGCGCCCGCGCCCCCCCCCGACGCACGGTGAATCCGCGTTCCTCCAGATCCGCAACGACGCCTTCCTGACGCTGGCCGAGCACGGCTACCGGTCGATCGCCCTGGAGAGCGACCGGGCCGCGGGACTGCTCGCCGACGCGTTCGTGCAGGGCGGGGCCATGACGCTCGACCGCGCGCTCGCCGAGGGGTTCAGCCACGGGTTCGGCGCCGCGCCGGCCAACCGTGACCTGCTGCTGCGGATGCGCGAGTGGAACGACGGACGGCCCGACGCCGAGCGCCTGAGATTTCATGGCTTCGACGCCCCGCTGGAGATCGAGGGCGCCCCGAGCCCGCGGCGTCACCTGCTGCGGGTGTGCGAATTCCTCGACCTCGACCTCGACCGGTCGGTCGAGATCGACGACCTCGTCGGGGACGAGGCCCGCTGGAGCGACACGGCCGCGATCTGGGAGCCGGGCCGGTCGGTCGGACGCTCGTCCGACGCCCAGCGACTGCGGGTGCTCACCGACGACCTGCTGACCGAGTTGTACCTGCGGGCACACCGACGGCCCGAGGGCTGGCCTGCGGCATTCGTCCACGCCACGTCGGCGGTCGCGGTGCTGCGCTACCACGCGGCGGCCGCGGCGCCACTGGTCCAGGAGGAACGCTTCGCCCACCTGGCCGCGGTCCGGGACGCGCTGATGGCCGAGAACCTGCTCGCGATCCGGGCGGTCGAGGCACACCGTGGACCCACGCTGGTCTTCGCGCACAACACGCACCTCCAGCGCCACCCGAGCACGATGACGGTGGGCGCGAGGGAGGTGTCGTGGGCCGGTGCCGGCGCGATCGTCGGAGCGTTGCTGGGCGAGCGGTACGCGGTGATCGTCGGCAGCCTCGGCGCGAGCCCCGCGCTCGGCATCGACGTGCCTGCCGCGTCGACCTACGAGGGCAGGCTCCAGCAGAAGCTCACCCTCCCCGGGTACGTCCGGGCGGCCGAGATCGGGCCGGCCGAGCGGCGAGCGCACGACTACCGCTACTTCCCGCTGGACCAGGCCACCATCGACCACGCCGACGCGGTGCTGCACATCCCGACCGGCGTCGACGCGACCGTGCTCGCCGACCGGATCCGCGCGCTGCCCGACGTCGAGCAGGTGATGGCGAGCGAGGAGGACGGATCACCCGAGGGCGCCTGGGGCGACCGGTTCTTCTACGTCGGCCCGGACCGCCGCCAGCCGTTCGCCACCATCGTCGAGCACGACGTGCCCGGCTTCGACGAAGCCGCGCAGCTGGACCGCCCCGGCGTCTTCCGCCTCAACCTGGACCTGGGCCGGGCCGAGTTCGAGAGGATGTTCGGCTTCCCACCGAAGGCGTTCGAGGAGCACCGGGACGCCTTCGACTTCGCCCGGCTGGACACGGTCACGCCGCACCCGGGGTACGCCCTGTACGGCTTCGCCAGCATCGTGATGCCGGGGCCGCAGATGCTGCCCGAGATCGACCGGCTGTTGACCGTCGCGCACACCCGGGCGGTCGACCGGCACGAGCGCGCGACCCGCCGAGCGGCCGCGCAGCACGACTGAGCCCGACCGGTGCTCCTGAGCTGGCGGCCCTTCGGGCCCGCGCAGAGGTCGGGCCAGGCGGCCGCCTCGGGCCCGCACAGATCGGTCAGGCGGCCGCTTCGGGCTCGCGAGATCGGTCAGGCGGCCGCTTCGGGCTCGCGCAGGTCGAGCCAGTCGGCCCAGCGCGGGTCCGGAGCGCGGTGCCCGAGGACCCGCCAGGCGGTGCCCTTCGGCGCGGTCGGCAGGGCGTGCAGCCGCCAGCCCAGCTCCGCCGGGGTCTTGTCGCCCTTGGTGTGGTTGCACCGGGCGCACGCGGCGACCACGTTCTCCCAGGCGTGCCGGCCACCCCGGCTGCGCGGGAAGACGTGGTCGATGGTCTCGGCCGGCCCTCGGCAGTAGGCGCACCGCCAGCCGTCCCGGGCGAAGATCGCTCGGCGGGACAGCCCGACGTGGGTGCGGTAGGGCACCCGGACGAAGCGGGTCAGACGGACCACCGACGGAACCGGCAGCGCGTCGCGGGCGCTGTGCAGGATGCCGTCACCGTCGGCGACGCAGACGGCCTTGGCGGAGAGGACGAGGATCGCGGCGCGTCGCACCGACACGACACACAGGGGCTCGTAGGTGGCGTTGAGGACCAGCGCGCCGGAGCCCACCGTGGGTCGTATGTCAGGCATCGCGCTCACCCTCCCGGTTCAGCGGCTGCTGCGAACGCCGCCGACCGGAGTTGGGCACGAGGGCCCGCACCGTCGACGCCCGCTCGATCACCGACGTCCGTTGCGCCAATAGTCCCTGATCGGACCCCGGATTGCACGTACTAATCCGGGGTCGGACGTGAAGCTCTTTCCCGCACCTGTCACGATGGCCGGTTCGCCCCGGTCCGACCCGGCGCTCGGGCGCATCTCACCCGGCCGGTGGGTCGGCGGCGGCCGGTCCGGGGCGTTGCGGTACGAAGACAGGGTGAGTGCCGCCAGCGAAACGCCCCTTGCCCTGTCCGACGCCGTGTCGGTGAACTGTCAGGGCAGCACCTCCTGCGAGTGGATCTACGGGATCACCAGGTCGGAATGGTTCGCCGAGGGCAGCTACTGGATCCTGCTCAAGCCGCTGCGGGTGCTGTTGATAGTGGCGCTGGCGATGGTGGCCCGCTGGGCGCTGCACCGGACGATCGACCGACTGGTCCGGACGACCACCAACGGCGCCGTGCCGACCATGCTGCGGCCGCTGCGCGAGCGGGTGCCCACGGCCGCGGTAGACCCGGCCGAGTTCGTGCCGGAGCGCCGCCGGCAACGGGCCGAGGCGATCGGCTCGGTGCTGCGCAGCCTGACCACCGCGTTCGTCTTCGGCATCGCGCTGCTGATGATCCTGCGCGAGTTCAGCTTCGACCTCGCCCCGCTGCTGGCCAGCGCCGGGATCGCCGGCGTCGCCCTGGGCTTCGGCGCGCAGAGCCTGGTCAAGGACCTGATCGCCGGGCTCTTCATGCTCATCGAGGACCAGTACGGCGTGGGCGACAACGTCGACCTGGGCGAGGCGACAGGTGTCGTGGAGTCGGTGGGGCTGCGGGTCACCACGGTCCGCGACGGACGCGGCGTGCTCTGGTACATCCGCAACGGCGAGATCATCCGGGTGGGCAACAAGAGCCAGGGCTGGGCGCTGGTGGTCGTGGACCTGCCGATCGGCTTCAGCGGTACGGAGGATGCCAGCGCCGTGCTGCGGACGGCCGCCGCCTCGGTGGCGCTGGACCCGGAGCTGTCGCCGGAGATCGTGGAGGCCCCGGAGGTGCTGGGTGTCGAGCAGATGACGGTGGATGGCGCCGTGATCCGTACGGTGGTGAAGACGACGGCCGACGGCCAGTTCGCGGTGAGCCGGGAGCTGCGCCGCAGGCTGGCGGAGGCGCTGGAGAACTCGGGGATCACCGCGCAGATCGCCGCCGCCCGCATCTATCCCGGTGTGTCGAGCCGGCCGTTGCCGGAGGGTGAGACCGGCCAGGGCGGCGCCACCTGACACCGGCGAGACTGGCCGGCAATACAGGGGTCGCCAGCCGCCCGGCCCCTGGAGTATCGTCCGTTCGTTCAGTCGGGGATGCGACGAACGATCCGTTCGCCCTAGCTAGTTGTCAGACGATCGGGCAGAATCCGGAGCACGCGTTCCCGCCGGAGCGTGGTCACATCCTCGCTGATCCGTAGATCTGACGAGTGTTCCCGGCCCGGCCGCCACGAGCTGCCGTTCCGGGGGCCGATGGAGGCGACGGTGCCCGACGAGCGACCTTCCGCGGAAGGCCCGGCCACTTTTCGCGAAGTGTTCGCCCAGCGCGAGTTCCGGGCCGTCTTCGCGGCCGGGGCTCTCTCCTGGGTCGGTGACTACGTCGCCAAGGCCGCCGTGACCCTCCTCGTCTACCAGCAGACCAGGTCCGTCGCGCTCTCCGCCGCCGCGTTCGCGGTCAGCTACCTGCCGTGGCTGCTGGGTGGCCCGCTGCTCGCCGCCCTGGCCGAGCGGCACCCGTACCGCAGGGTGATGGTGGCGTGTGACGTCATCCGGATGGCGCTGATGCTGCTCATCGCCCTCCCCGACCTGCCCGTTCCGGCGCTGCTGGTGCTCATCTTCGCGGCCACGCTCGCCAACCCGCCGAGCCAGGCCGCGAAGTCCGCGTTGATGCCGCAGATCCTCGCCGGGGACCGGCTGGTGGTCGGGTTGTCGCTGAACGCCAGCATCGGTCAGGCGGCCCAGGTCGTCGGCTACCTGCTCGGCGCCGCCGTCGCCTCCATCGACCCGACGGTCGCGCTGCTGTTCAACGCGGTCACGTTCGGCCTCTCGGCGCTGCTGGTCCGCCTCGGCGTGCGGAACCGGCCAGCGACGATGACCAGCGCGCACCGCTCTCACCTGCTCCGGGAGACCGCCCAGGGGTTCCAGATCGTGTTCGGCACGCCGGTGCTGCGGGCCATCGCGGTGCTGGTGTTCAGCGCGCTGCTGTTCTCGATCGTTCCGGAGGGGCTGGCCGCGGCCTGGGCCAACAAGGGCTCCTCCGGCGGCATGGCCCCGGGCACCGCGCAAGCGGTGATCATGGTCGCCAACCCGGTGGGCTACGTCCTGGGTGGGCTGCTGGTGAGCCGGCTGTTCGGCCCGACCCGCCGACTGGCCCTGATGCGGCCCCTCGCGGTGTTCTCCCCGCTGGTGCTGGTGCCGGCACTGTTCGACCCTCCACCGCTGGTGGTGGCGATGCTGGCCGCCCTGTGCGGGTTCGCGGTCGCCGGGATGATGCCGATGGCCAACGGGCTCTTCGTCCAGGCGCTGCCGGACGGATTCCGGGCCCGCGCGTTCGGCGTGATGGCCACCGGCGTCCAGGTCATCCAGGGTCTCGCGGTGCTGGTCACCGGGCTGCTCGCCGAGCGGTTCTCCATTCCGGTGGTGGTGGGGGTCTGGAGCGCCGCCGGGGT
>NZ_JBFAPG010000468.1:0-5000 GCF_040675595.1 Micromonospora sp. NPDC049580 | reverse complement strand
TTCATCCAGAGCAGCACGATCGTGCCGACGCCGGCCGCGACCAGCAGGCCGCCGAGCAGGATGATCAGGTACGACCCGAAGTCGCCGCCGTCGTCGCGGTGCTGGCGTGGAACACCGGCGTGCAGCGGCTGGGCGCGGCCAACGCTGCCCTGTTCATGAACCTGGTCCCGGTGACCACCTTCGTCGTGCAGATCGCCCGCGGCTACCGGCCGGAGGCGATCGAGCTGGTCGGCGCCGCGATCACCATCGCCGCCCTGGTCGCCGCGAACCTCGCCACCAGGGCACGGACCCGGTCGTCGTCCCTGCCGCGACCCACCGCGGTCACCGACCCGGCCGCGGTGGTCGACCCGGTGGCGGTGGCCGCCCGCTGACCCACTCCCTGGGATACCCGGTGGAGGCGACAGGCAACGTTGCCTAGACTCGACGGCACAACTGCATACCTCATCCAGAGGGGCTGAGGGATACGGCCCGACGACGCCCCGGCAACCACCCCGCGCGCTCACCGCTGAGCGACCCGCGGGGCAGGTGCCAATTCCGTCCCCGCCGCACCGTGCGATGCGGGGAAAGATGAGAGGACTCTCGACATGACGTCGACGCTCGCCGCCCCCGGCATCGACACCTCCGCCAGCCCCGCCCGCGCCCTGGTCTGTCGCGCCTGTTCGGCCCGCTACCCGCTCGCCGCCCAGCACGCCTGCTACGAGTGTTTCGGCCCCCTGGAAGTGGACTACGACCTCGCGGCCCTGGCCACGGTCACCCGGGAGCAGATCGAGGCGGGCCCGAAGAACATCTGGCGGTACGCCGCGCTGCTGCCCGCCGGCCAGGACCCGGCCACCCGGGTCACCCTCGACCCGGGGCTGACCCCGCTGGTGGCGGCCCCGCACCTTGCCGCCGAGCTGGGCATCACCGCACCGCTGTGGGTCAAGGACGACAGCGCCAACCCGACCCACTCGTTCAAGGACCGGGTCGTCTCGGTGGCGCTGACCGCCGCGAAGGCACTCGGCTTCACCCGGTTCGCCTGCGCGTCGACCGGCAACCTGGCCAACTCGGTGGCCGCGCACGCCGCCCGCGCCGGTGTGCCCTCGGTGGTCTTCATCCCCAGTGACCTGGAGCAGGGCAAGGTCATCACCACCGCCGTGTACGGCGGCGAACTGGTCGCCATCGACGGGTCGTACGACGACGTCAACCGGCTCTGCGGTGAGCTTGTGGAGACCGACGAATTCGAGGACACGGCGTTCGTCAACGTGAACGTCCGGCCGTACTACGCGGAGGGCTCCAAGACCCTCGGCTACGAGGTGGCCGAGCAGCTCGGCTGGCGCATCCCGGCCCAGGTGGTCATCCCGATGGCCAGCGGTGAGCTGCTCACCAAGATTGACAAGGCGTTCTCCGAGCTGGTCGAGATCGGCCTGGTCGAGGCGCCGGCCGGCGGCTGGAAGGTCTTCGGGGCCCAGTCGGCCGGCTGCAACCCGATCGCCGCCGCGCTGCACGCCGACACGGACACGATCACCCCGGTCAAGCCCACCGGCATCGCCAAGTCGCTCAACATCGGCGACCCGGCCGCCGGCCTCTACGCCTTGGAGGCGGTCCGCCGCACCGGCGGTTGGATGGAGTACGCCGACGACGACGAGATCCGCGCCGGCATCCGCCAGCTCGCACGCACCACAGGCGTCTTCGCCGAGACGGCGGGCGGGGTGACCGCCGCGGTGCTGCGCAAGCTGGTCGAGTCCGGGCGGCTCGACCCGACGGCCGAGACGGTCGTGTTCAACACCGGCGAGGGCCTGAAGACCATCGACGCGGTGGCCAGTCAGGTCGGCCCGACCCACCACATCAAGCCCAGCCTTCGCGCCGCCCGCGACGCCGGCCTCCTCGGCTGACTCTGGGGCCGCGCCGGGCCCACCGGCCAGTAACTGGGTTTTAGCTGTGAGTATGGAAAACCCGCCGGTCTGGACTTGACGGCAGGAACCGGACGGCGCAAGATGCTCCGTGCGGGAGGGCATTTCGCCGGAGACTTTTGAAGTTCTTGCGACCCAACGCCGGAGGCGTTGTGCGAGTGTCCCTCCCGACCACGTCCGATGGGGCCAGCGAATAATTCGCTGGCCCCATCGCTTTTCCGCCTGTCAGGCTCCCCGGCATGAGCATCACCATCACGTCGTTCGACGGCGCCGACCGGGCCGCGGTCGACGAGGCGTACCGGGTCGGGGTGGCGGCCAACGAGGTCGACCTTCCGGACTTCCCGCCCTTCTGCTGGCGTCGCTTCGACGCGCTGTTCCACACGCCGGCACCCGGCACCCGATCGCTCTGGGCGCTGGCCCGGCTGGACGGTGTGCCGGCCGGGTACCTCCAGCTCGACCTGCCGCAGCTCGACAACACCGACAACGCCACCGCCGAGCTGACGGTGCGTCCCGAGCTGCGGCGGCGCGGCGTCGGCCGGGCACTGCACGAGTACGGGGTGCGTCTGCTGCGCCAGCACGGCCGCAAGCGGGTGGTCGCGATGACCGTCCGCGCGCTGCCCGGCGGTGCGGCCCGTTCCGGGGCGGGCGACGCGTTCGCCGCCTCGACCGGGGCGCAGTCCGCCCTGGCCGAGGTGCGACGCCGGCTGGAGATCGCCGACATCGACCGGGTCGCCCTGCGGGCGGCGCTCGCCGAGGCCAAGCCGCGGGCGGAGGGCTACCGGTCGGTCTGCTGGCAGGGCACCACGCCGCAGGAGTACGTGGCGGACATCGCCTACCTGGACAGCCGGCTGTTGATGGACGCGCCGATGGGTGACGTGCAGTGGGAACCGGAGCAGGTGGACGCCGAGCGCATCCGGGGCAACGAGCGCGCGTTGGACGCCCGGGGCCGGCGGCGCTACCACCTCGGGATGCGGCACGAAGCGTCCGGTCGGTTGGTCGCCTGGACCCTGCTCGACGTGGGCGCCTCCGCCGACTGGCACGCCTTCCAGCAGATCACCATCGTCGACCCGGCCCACCGTGGGCACCGCCTGGGCCTGATCGCCAAGGCGGAGAACCTGCACCACCTGCTCACCCACGAGCCGGCGGTACGCGTCATCGACACCTGGAACGCGGCCAGCAACAGCTACATGGTGGCCATCAACGAGCAGCTCGGCTTCCGCCCGGTGGACGCCTGGAACAACTGGCAGCTCACCCTCTGACGGGTATCGGCGCTACTGCTCGCGGACCTGGCTCAGGCATGAACCTCTGTCTGGCATCCGCCCCTACTGCTCGCGGACCTGGCTGTTGCATGATGGCTGGCATGACGGAGACCCCGCATCCCCTGTACGACAGGCACGCCGACACCCTCAACCGAGCGCTGACCGCGATCACGGAGCGGGGCTACTGGTCCGCCTATCCCGAGTCCCCCAGCCCCCGCGTGTACGGCGAGACCGCCGCCGCCGACGGCAAGGCCGCCTTCGAGGCGTACCTCGGCGGTGATTTTCCGCTGGACCAGCCGGGCGCCGGCGAGCGGATCGCCACCGAGACGAGCCCGTTCGGGGTTGAGCTGGCGGTGCGTTACCCGCACGCCGGCACCGACGAGCTGATCGCCGCCGCCTCCGCCGCGCTCCCGGCCTGGCGCGACGCCGGCCCGCAGGCCCGCGTGGGCGTCTGCCTGGAGATCCTGGACCGGCTGCACAAGCACATCTTCGAGCTGGCCAACGCGGTGCAGTTCACCAGCGGGCAGGCGTTCGTGATGGCCTTCCAGGCCGGCGGCGCGCACGCGCTGGACCGGGCGCTGGAGGCGCTGGCGTACGCGTACGCCGAGATGACCCGGCACCCCGGCACGGCCGGCTGGGAGAAGGCCGCCGGCAAGGGCGACCCGCTGCGGATGACCAAGACGTTCCACGTGGTGCCGCGTGGGGTGGCGCTGGTGATCGGCTGCAACACCTTCCCGACCTGGAACTCGTACCCCGGGCTGTTCGCCTCGCTGGTCACCGGCAACCCGGTGATCGTCAAGCCGCACCCGCGCGCGGTGCTGCCGCTGGCCGTCACGGTGAAGTACGCCCGGGAGGTGCTCGCCGAGGCCGGCTTCGACCCGAACCTGATCATGCTGGCGGCCGAGGCGCCCGGTGAGAAGCTCGCCAGCGACCTGGCCCTGCACCGGTCCGTCAAGATCGTCGACTTCACCGGCTCCACCGAGTACGGCGACTGGCTGGAGACGCACGCCCGGCAGGCGTCGGTCTACACCGAGAAGGCCGGCCTGAACACGGTGGTCATCGACTCCACCGACGACTTCGCCGGCATGTGCCGCAACCTCGGCTTCACGCTGACCCTCTACAGCGGGCAGATGTGCACCACCTCGCAGAACATCCTCATCCCCGCCGGTGGCATCGAGACCGACCAGGGCCACAAGAGCTTCGACGAGGTGGCCGGCGGGATCGCCGCGGCGGTCGGCAAGCTGACCGCCGACCCGGCCCGGGGCGTCGAGCTGACCGGCGCCATCGTCAACGACGGTGTGCTGGAGCGGCTGGCCGAGGTCACCAAGGTGGGTGAGCCGGTCCTGGAGTCACGGGCCGTGGCCCACCCGGCGTACGCCGACGCGGTGGTGCGTACCCCGACCATCGTGAAGCTGGGCGCGGACGACGCCGAGACGTACGGCCGGGAGTGGTTCGGGCCGATCTCGTTCGCCATCGCCACCGACTCCACAGCCCACAGCCTGGAACTGCTGCGCCGGACGGTCGGGGAGAAGGGCGCGCTCACGGCGGCGGTCTACTCCACCGACGAGGCGGTGCTGGACGCCACCGAGGCGGTGGCGGTCGAGGTCGGGGTGCACCTGTCCTGCAACCTCACCGGCGGGGTCTTCGTCAACCAGTCGGCGGCGTTCTCCGACTTCCACGGCAGTGGGGCGAACGCGGCGGCCAACTCGGCGCTGACGGACGGGGCGTACGTGGCCAACCGGTTCCGGATCGTGCAGTCTCGGCGTCACGTTTGATCTTTGGTTGCGGTTGGGGGTTTCCGGGGCAGCCCGCCCCGCTCCGGGCGGTCAGGCTTGATCCCTGCGCAGGGCGG
>NZ_JBFAPG010000467.1:0-5005 GCF_040675595.1 Micromonospora sp. NPDC049580 | reverse complement strand
GCAACGCCCGGCGTCCGAATATCGGACGCGCGGTGTTGCGTAGGTTGAAGCAGAGCAAAGGAGCCGCAGGTGGTGCCCGCCCCCTCCACCGACGAATCAAGTGATCATGGCGTGCGGTTTCCCACGCTGCGGGCTGGGTCTGGTGGCTCGGGCTCGCGCTGCGCATAGGCTGAGTGGATGGTTGATCGCACCCACTCCGGTCCGAGCGAGGCGAGCGTGCGGCGGGCCCTGGGCCGGGCCGCGACCGGGCGCGCGCTCGACGTCGACGAGGCGACCGCGCTGCTCGCCGCCCGTGGCGACGCGCTCGACGAGCTGCTCCGGACCGCCGGTGGGATCCGCGACGCCGGGCTGCGTGACGCCGGGCGGCCGGGCGTGGTCACGTACTCGAAGAAGGTCTTCATTCCGCTGACCCGGCTCTGCCGGGACCGTTGCCACTACTGCACGTTCGCCACCGTGCCGCACCGGCTGCCGGCGCCGTTCCTGGACCGCGACGAGGTGCTGGCCATCGCCCGGGAGGGCGCCGCCCAGGGCTGCAAGGAGGCCCTGTTCACCCTCGGTGACCGGCCGGAGGAGCGCTGGCCGGCGGCCCGGAGCTGGCTCGACGAGCGCGGCTACGACTCCACTCTGGACTATCTGCGCGCCTGCGCGGTGGCCGTGCTGGAGGAGACGGGCCTGCTGCCGCACCTCAACCCGGGCGTGCTGTCCTGGTCGGAGCTGCAACGGCTCAAGCCGGTCGCCCCGAGCATGGGCATGATGCTGGAGACCACCGCGACCCGCCTGTGGTCCGAGCCGGGCGGCCCGCACTACGGGTCGCCGGACAAGGAGCCCGCGGTCCGGCTGCGGGTGCTCGACGACGCGGGACGGGTCGGGGTGCCGTTCACCACCGGCATCCTCATCGGCATCGGGGAGACCCCGGCCGAGCGGGTGGACGCGCTGTTCGCGATCCGCCGCGCGCACCGGGAGTACGGCCACCTCCAGGAGGTGATCGTGCAGAACTTCCGCGCCAAGCCGGACACGGCGATGCGCGGCATGCCCGACGCGGAACTGCACGACCTGGCCGCCACGGTGGCGGTGGCCCGACTGCTGCTCGGCCCGAAGGCCCGCATCCAGGCCCCGCCGAACCTCATCGCCGGCGAGTACGCCCTGCTGCTGCGCGCCGGCATCGACGACTGGGGCGGCGTCTCCCCGCTCACCCCGGACCACGTCAACCCGGAACGCCCGTGGCCGCAGATCGAGGAGTTGGCCCGGCACACCGAGCTGGCCGGGTTCACGCTGCGGGAGCGGTTGACCATCTACCCGGAGTACGTGCGCGCCGGTGACCCGTGGCTCGACCCGCGGCTGCTGCCCCACGTGAACGCCCTCGCCGACCCGGCGACCGGCATGGCGGTCGAGTCGGCCCTCCCGCAGGGGCGCCCCTGGCAGGAGCCGGAGGAGACGTTCGGCGGGCGCACCGACCTGCACGCCACCATCGACACCACCGGCCGCACCGACGACCGGCGCGGCGACTTCGACAGCGTCTACGGCGACTGGTCCGAGGTCGCCGGCAAGGTCACCCCCGAGGCGGCGGCGCGGCGAGCGGGCGTACCCCCGGCGCTGGCCGGCAGTGGTGCGGACCGTGACCTGGCGGCCGGGCTGCGGCTGGCGGCCGACGACCCGGCGGCCCTGCTCGATCCCCGGCACACCGACGCGGCGCTGGCGCTGTTCGGCGCGGACGGGCCGGCGCTGGACGAGCTGTGCCGGCTCGCCGACGACGTGCGCCGCGACGCGGTCGGCGACGACGTCACCTACGTGGTCAACCGCAACATCAACTTCAGCAACGTCTGCTACGTGGGCTGCCGGTTCTGCGCGTTCGCCCAGCGTGAGCGGGACGCCGACGCGTACCGGCTCTCCGTCGACCAGGTCGCCGACCGGGCCGAGCAGGCGTGGGCGGCCGGTGCCAGCGAGGTGTGCCTCCAGGGCGGCATCGACCCGAAGATGCCGGTCACCGGGTACGCCGACATCGTGCGCGCGATCAAGGCCCGCGTGCCGGAGATGCACGTGCACGCGTTCTCCCCGATGGAGATCGTCACCGCCGCCGCGAAGGCCGGTGTGCCGGTGCGCGAATGGCTGACCCAGCTGCGCGAGGCGGGGCTGGACACCATCCCGGGCACCGCCGCCGAGATCCTCGACGACGACGTGCGCTGGGTGCTCACCAAGGGCAAACTGCCGGCCGCCGCCTGGGTCGATGTCGTCAGCACGGCCCACGAGCTGGGCATCCGGTCCAGCTCCACCATGATGTACGGCCACGTCGACCACCCCGGGCAGTGGCTGGCGCACTTCCGGGTGCTGGCCGGCGTACAGGACCGCACGGGTGGGTTCACCGAGTTCGTGGCGCTGCCGTTCGTGCACACCAACGCGCCGATCTACCTGGCCGGCATCGCCCGCCCGGGGCCGACCTGGCGGGAGAACCGCGTGGTGCACGCCATGTCGCGGCTGCTGCTGCACGGCCGGATCGACAACATCCAGTGTTCCTGGGTGAAGCTCGGCGACGAGGGCACCGTGGCGATGCTCCAGGGTGGCTGCAACGACCTGGGCGGCACGCTGATGGAGGAGACCATCTCCCGGATGGCCGGCTCCGGCAACGGGTCGGCGCGTACCGAGGAGCAGTTGCGGGCCATCGCGAAGGCCGCCGGTCGTCCGGCGCGCAAGCGATCGACTGCGTACGGTCACGCTCCGCGCTGAAGTCGAACCTTTTCCCGCCGTCGGCCGTACCAAGCGGTGCCGGCGGCGGTCGCGGCGAGGACCGCCGCCGGTGTTCCCTCAGGGGCCCGGCGGCGTCACCTCGACGGCACCGGACCCGTCCGTCACCGCGGGCGCGTACGCGCCGCCGCCGGAAAGGTTGCCCATGACCAGTGATCAGCGGAAGCGGCCCTGGCCGCGACTGACCCGCCGGCAGACGTTGACCGCCGCGGCCAGCGCCACCCTCGGCGCCGCCGCACTCACCGTGCCGGGTCTGTCGGCCGCGCAGAACGCGCCGGGCGCGGCGGGTCGGGACGACGAACCGATCGTCGTGCACCTGCGCGACGCCGCGTCCGGAACGATGGACGTCTTCGTCGGTGAATCCCGGATCGAGGTACGCGACCGCGGCCTGGCGGACCGACTGCGGCGCGCAGCCCGGCGCTGACCCGCACGCTCCGCCCGCCATCAGTCCCCGCCCAGTGAGGTTGGTCCGCCATGTCTTCCCACCGCGAGGCTCCGGAGATTGCCAAGGATCCGGTCGCCGACAGCTCCGACCTTTACGCGTTCGTCAGCCCCGACAAGCCCGACACGGTCACGTTGATCGCCAACTACGTGCCCTTGCAGCTCCCGTCCGGGGGGCCGAACTTCTTCGAGTTCGGCGACGACGTGCGCTACGAGATCCACATCGACAACGACGGTGACGGCCAGCCCGACGTCACCTACCGGTTCGAGTTCACCACCGAGATCACCAACCCGAACAGCTTCCTCTACAACACCGGGCCGATCGACTCGCTGGACAGCAAGAACTGGAACCGCCGGCAGTTCTACAGCCTGACCCGGGTGACCGACGGCCGGGAGCACCGGCTCGCGCACAAGCTGCCCTGCCCGCCGTGCAACGTCGGCCCGCTGTCCACCCCGAAGTACGCCGACCTCGTCCGGCAGGCCACCTACACCCTGTCGACGGGGGAGCGGGTCTTCGCCGGGCAGCGCGCGGACGGCTTCTTCGTCGACCTGGGGGCGATCTTCGACCTCGGCACGCTGCGGCCGTTCCAGCAGCTGCACGTCGCCGGGAAGAAGATCTTCAAGGCCGAGGGGGAGCCGGTCAACGCCACCGACCGGATGAACGTGCACAGCCTCGCCGTGCAGGTGCCGCTGAAGCAGGTGCGCCGCCGCGCCAGCCGGTACGGCGCGGCCGACCCGGCGTCGGTGCTCGGTGTGTGGACGTCGGCGTCGCGCCGGCAGGTCCGGGTGCTCGGCGACCGGGTCGCGCAGGACACCTCCACCGGCCCGTTCACCCAGGTCTCCCGGCTGGGCAATCCGCTGTTCAACGAGGTCATCGTGCCGATGTCCAAGAAGGACCTGTGGAACTCGCTGCCACCGTCGGAGGACAAGCGGTTCGCGCAGTTCGTCGAGCGGCCCGAGTTGGCCGCGCTGCTGCCGGCCCTCTACCCGGACGTCTTTCCCAACCTGGACAAGCTCAACAAGTCGAAGAAGGCCCGGGCCGACCTGGTGGCGATCCTGCTCACCGGCGTACCGGCTGGGCTGATCGACGGCTTCACCAACGCGACCGGTGACGTGCAGGCCGACATGCTGCGGCTGAACACGGCGATCCCGCCGACCCGTCGGCCGGACCGGTTCGGGGTGCTCGGCGGCGACCTGGCCGGCTTCCCCAACGGGCGGCGGGTCGGCGACGACGTGGTCAGCATCGCGCTGCGGGCGATCGCCGGGGTGACCGTCCCGCTGGTCGACAAGACGTTCCGCCCGGACGCGGCGGCCGCCGCGGTCACCCCCGGGTTGAGCGCCGCCGACGTGACGGCCCCGTTCCTCGCGAACTTCCCCTACCTCGGTACGCCGTACGACGGGTTCAACAACCCGCCGGCGTCGTCCTGATCTTCGGCGGGGGAGCAGCGGATGCACGAGCACACGTACGGGCCGTCGGAGACGGGGAGTGTCGTCCTCGAACTGGGTGGTGACACCGGTGCCCTGATCGTCTACACCGGTCGGGAGTTGCACGGCCGGGAGATCGAGATCAGCCGCGGCGATGATCGGCGGGTCCACTCGGCGGTACGGGAGCGTCGGGTGCGGGACGGGTCGTTCCACAGTGCGGTCTATCCCGATCTGCCCGCCGGTCTGTATACCGTCTGGTGGGACGAGGACACGTCCGCCGGCATCGTTTCTGTCCATGGTGGAGGGATAGCCGAGTTCGTTTGGCCCAGCAGCGGTTTTGGGGCCGCCGGCTGACCTCGAAGCGCCACTTTTCACTCGCACCCCGTCCACATTGTGGGCG
>NZ_JBFAPG010000466.1:0-5029 GCF_040675595.1 Micromonospora sp. NPDC049580 | reverse complement strand
CCCGACGGCACGGTCGAGGCGGCCGAGGTGCGCGCCGGCGACCCGTGCCCCGACTGCGGCGATGGCCCGCACCAGCGACGCGGGGTCATCGAGACGGGTGGCCACCTCGGCCGGCTCTCCGACCCGCAGCAGGCCGGTGAGAGCGACCGCCCGTACGTCCGGCCAGCGGCTGCGGGCGAGCCGCCGCAGGACCGGGAGCCGCCCGGTCCACACCGCCTCCCTACCGGCCGCCTCGGCCGCCAGCGAGCGGATGCGGACATCGGTGTCGGACTCCGCGACGTCCACCAGGTCGTCGATCCGCAGCCAGCGCTGCGCCACCTCGACCTCGAAGACCAGCCGCCGCTGGGCCGCGGCGCCGGAGGCGCCGACCACCCGGCGTACGGCTGGCGACGCGTTGAGCAGCGCGGCCGTGACCTGGTTGGCGGCGAAGCCGCCGCGCGACCGGGCGTCCACCAACAGTGCCATCGGCATGGCCGCCGGAAGGTACGTGGCCGGGTCGTCGGCCAGCAGCAGCGCGAGGCCCGCACGGGCCCGGTCCCGCACCTGCCGGACCCAGTCGCCGGTGCGCAGCACCAGAAACGGCACCAGATCCGGGCGGGGATCGTCCAGCATGGACCGGACCGCGCGCTCGCGGACGCGTCCGTCGCGGTGGGTGCTGGCCATCGCCACGGCGAGCGGGTTGACAGTGGGCTGGGACAGACCGGCCACCAGCCGAACGAGCGGTGGCGACTGGTCCGGCAGGCACCACAGCACCTGGCGGGCGCGTTCGTCGAGCCGGGCCACCATTTTCGGGGATCGAGCCAGCGCCCGCAGTGCCGCCCGGCCCAGGTCGTGGTCAGCGTTGGCGCCGACATCGGCCAGCAGGAAGGCGAGGTGCTCCACGGTTTTCCTGCCGGCGGCGGAACGCTGGGCGGCCGCCGCGATTGCCGCCTCCAGCGCCGGCTTCATCTCGGCGCTGGCTTCTTCCCGGTGCCTCGGCGTCCGCGTCATGTGATCATGCTGCCGGACCAGCGGCCCGGCCCGCCTCCGAGTTATCGGCGGGTGGCCCGAGAGGGCCGGGTCACCGTGTCACCTCAGGTGGAACCGTTCGTCGACCGCGAGGGCCGCCAACTGCGGCACGGAGAACGGCAGTTCCGTCAACTCCGGCCGGGTCTCGTCGAGTTTCGTGCTCTGCGCGACGAACACCACCACACCGTCCGGGTGCCGGTAGGCCGCCCACTGGTCGAGCCGATCGTCGTCGCCCGGCCGGACCACCACGCCCACCTTCGCCGCCCCGACGGCCTCGACCTGACACTCGCCCTGCATGCCCCAGAACTGGCGGGCCAGCGCGCAGGGTTCAGTGGGTAGTTGGTTGCCAGCGTCGTGCACCTCGACGACCACACGCCCGGTGCCCTGCCCCTGGGCAACGGCAACCGAGGTCAGGTAGCTCCACAGGTCGACGCCGTTCACCGTGTCCTCGAACTGCGCCTGGTGGGTCCGCAGCGTCCTCTGGTCGGCGGGCTGGTTCGCCGGGTCCTCCGGCGCGGTGTAGCCGGCGGGCACGACGGAGACGACCTCGTCGAGCAGCCGTATCCCCTGGTCGTACTTCGACCCTGCCCGCGCGGTCCGGTCCTCCTGTGGTTGACCGTCCGGCCCGGCCGGCCACGGCTTCTTGGTGTCTGACGCCGACGGGTTCGGAATGGCCTGCGGACCCCCTGCCGGCTGGTAGACGTCGCCCTTGGGTGTGCCCACGGCGGCGAGGCCGGCGACCGCCAGCACCACGGCCGCCGATCCGGCGCACGCCCAGGCGGTACGGCGGCGACTGCGGGCGCGTCGTCCCGCGTCGAGCGCGGCCGCCGTACTCAACGGTGGTGGCGAGGCGGCGTCCGCCATCTCGCGGCGCAGCGCCTCACGCAGGTCTTCTCCGTTCATCACTTCCCCATCTCGATCCCGCTGTTCGTGGTTGCCAGGAGGCCGCGCAGCGTGTCCAGCCCGCGCGCCGCCTGGCTCTTCACCGTCCCCGGCGAGCAGTCCAGCAGCGCCGCGACGTCCTCGACCGAAAGGTCCTCCCAGTAGCGGAGAACCAGCACCGCCCGTTGACGCGGCGCCACCGAGGCGAGCGCCCGCAGCAGCACCAGACGGGTCTCCGGCGAGTCGGACGGTGCCGCCTGCTCGGCGTTGTCGCCGCCCACCCGTTCACGCCGCCACCAGCCGCGGCGGCGCTCGTCGAGGAACGTGCGGATCAGGATCTGCCGCACGTAGTTGTCGAGCACCTCGTGCCGGGAGACGCGGTTCCAGACCAGGTAGAGCTTCACGAACGCGGTTTGGACCAGGTCCTCCGCCCGATGCCAGTCGCCGCACAGCAGGTACGCCGTGCCACGCATCGCGTCCGACCTCGCCGCGAAATAGTCGGCGAACG
Source organism: Micromonospora sp. NPDC049580 (assembly GCF_040675595.1). NCBI lineage: Bacteria > Bacillati > Actinomycetota > Actinomycetes > Micromonosporales > Micromonosporaceae > Micromonospora > Micromonospora sp. NPDC049580. Next base: position 2,631 of record NZ_JBFAPG010000466.1, on the reverse strand, counting down.
CCGCGTCGCGATCGCTCATCCAGGCCTCCGATCCCCGATTCGAGATAGTCACGCCGGGTCCGGCCCAGCGGGTTGCATCGCGAAAGGAAGAACTCGCCGGAGTCGAGGCCGGTTGCGCGTCAACCCGTGACGGCGACCGCGGCGAGCGTGCCCTTGCCGAGGACGAGCAGCAGGTCGGGCGTGAGGCGGCGGACGCCGCGCTCGTGCACCACCACGCAGTCGGACGCGCTGGCGATCGCTGTCGGGTCGGGTCGCTGGTGCAGCGACCGACGCCATCGAATCTGGAAGATCACTCCAACCTAACCTCCGGGGCCGCCGTCATGGTGCCCACGAGCGAGATCCCTTGACAGGTGTCGATCTGTGCACTGGTGTAAGGACCAAGCACATCGACGTCCGTCACAGGAGGGCACATGATCGTCCGACGACGGTGGACGGCTGCCGCCACCACAGCGATCCTGATCAGCGCGGCGCTGTCTCATCCCGGCCCGGCAGCGGCGAAACCCGCCGCCGACGCCACACCGATCACCCTGGCCGCGACCGAGACCGCTCTGGTCCGGGTACAGCTACGCGATCAGGCCCAGCTCGACAGGTTGGTCGCCGCCGGCGCCGACCTGGCCAACCGGCCCCGGGCGCGGGACGGGCGGATCCTCGCCGACCTGGTGCTGACCGGCGCCCAACTCGCCGACCTGACCGCGCAGGGCGCCACCGCCACCCAGATCGTTCAACGGGCCGGCGACGGCAGCCGGCACTTCGCGGACAGCGTCCGCGCGGCGCAGGCCCGTACCGCCTCCGGGCTGCGCGCCCCGGCCGCCGGACAGCGCACCACCGCCGCCGTCGGGGTCGACACCCTCGCGGTGCAGCAGGCGTACTGGTGGACCACCGGTGGTCAGACGTTCCTGCAGGCGCAGGTGGCCACCACCGCCACCGACGACCCGGACGTGGAGATCACCGTCAGCTGGCGGACCGCGGACGGCGCCACCGGGTCGTTCCCGCTCTACCGGTTCGAGGACTCGGGTGAGTACCAGTACCACTACAACCTCCCCCAGCCGGTGCCGAGCCGACCGGTCCAGCTGACCGCCACCTCCAGCCTGGGCGGGGTCAGCCGGGCGGTCACGCCGGCGCTCTGGCCGAACGCCACCCCGCCGCCGCTGCCGGCCGGCTACCAGAAGGACTTCATCGACGCGTACCTGACGCCAGTGGACATCCAGGCGCGGATCAAGCGGCTGGCCCGCCAGTACCGGGACCTGGTGGACGTCATCGACCTGCCGAACAAGACCCAGGGGTACCGCCGCAACGCCGTCGCGTACCTGGGTGACCCGGCAGTCTCCGCCGTGGTGGTCGAGTCGGTCCGCTTCGGTGACCAGGGCATGAACGGCGTCCAGGTGCGCACGGTCGACCCGGGCCGGCCCTCCCGGCCGCTGACCGTCGGCTACCGGGACCGCGTCCTCACGGTCACGCTCGCCACCGACGCGGCCGGCAAGACGGTGAGCACCACCGACGACGTCGCCGCGGCCATCAACGCCCGGCAGGCGAACCGGTTCCGGGCCACCGTCGAGGACGGCTCGACCGGGCTGCCGATGCCGGTCGCCGGTCCGGCCCGCCTCGACGACGGCCTCCAGGGCACCGAGGTGCCGGCGAAGCCGTGGACGGTGCAGGCGCTGCGCCTCGGCGTGCACCGCGACGGCTCCCGGGTCGGGGTGCTGGCGTACTCCCAGGAGCACGCCCGGGAGTGGGCAACCCCGCTGGTGACGCTGGAGTTCGCCGAGCGGATGCTGGCCAACGCCCGTACCGACCCGGCCACCCGTGAGCTGCTGGAGCAGGTCGACGTCTTCGTCATCCCGACGGTCAACCCGGACGGGGCGAACTACTCGTTCAACGACTACAACTTCCAGCGCAAGAACCTGGTCAACCACTGCACCGGGCCGGCCCGCGACCCGCGCTACCGCACCTCGTGGGGCGTCGACGTCAACCGCAACTACACCGTCGGGTCGTACTTCGACGGGTACGTGGGGGCCAGCGCCAACTGTCTCTCCGGCAGCTACGCCGGCACGGCGGAGCTGTCCGAGGCGGAGAGCGGCAACGTCATCGCGCTGGCCAAGGCCCACCCGAACATCAAATTCGCGATGAACGTGCACTCCTACGGCGGGTACTTCATGTGGCCGCCGGGGGCGTACCGGGCCGACGGTCGGATCACCCTGCCCCGACCGTCGATCGACGAGTCGACGCTGTTCCTGAACAGCGCCCGGCGCATCGTCGGCGCCATCGCCCAGGAGCGCGGCACGGTGACCTGGCCGTCGCAGACCGGCCCGGTCGCCGACGTGCTCTACTCCGCCGCCGGCAACTCGGCCGACCAGCTCTACTACGAGCTGGGCATCTTCGCCTGGGACTTCGAGGTCGGCAACGACCGCTGGAATCCGGCCACCGGCGAGTGGGAGGGCGTCGGCTTCCAGCCGCCGTTCGACGAGGCGCACGGCGAGTCCCAGGAGTACGCGGGCGGGCTGGTCGAACTGGTCCGGGTGGCCCGCGACCACGCCGCCGCCGAGGCGGCCACCGGCTGACCCGGCAGGGATGCCGGGTCGACTCGGCTGACCCGAACGACGGACGCGCCGGCCGGCCACGGATGAACCGTGG
>NZ_JBFAPG010000465.1:0-5047 GCF_040675595.1 Micromonospora sp. NPDC049580 | reverse complement strand
CGCCGACGTGCACGACGTCGACGGGCTGCGGACGATCGGCGCGGCGGTCGGCCGGTCGTGACCGGCGTCAGGTGGCCGCGCTGACGAGGATCTTGTCCTTGCCAGCCTTGTCCTTGCTGTTCTTCTTCATCGCTGCCTCGAACATCTTGCGCCAGCTCGTCACCTGTGGGTGCCGACGCAGCAACGCCCGGCGTTCGCGTTCGGTCATACCGCCCCACACACCGAACTCGATCCGGTTGTCCAGCGCGTCGGCCAGGCACTCGTACCGAACTGGGCAGCTCCGGCAGATCCGCTTCGCCACGTTCTGTTCGGCGCCCTGTACGAACAACGCGTCCGGGTCCCCGTTCTGACACGCCGCCAGCGACGGCCAGTCAGTGATCATGCCCATGTGTACACGTCCCCCCTTGCAGTACCTACCGACCTCGTTGCACGGCAGCCGGCAATTTCCCCCCGGTCGCCCGGCCGCCTTCCCCAAGGCGGTGCGGACGACATGTGGCGCTGTCGCCGCCATCATCATGCTCTGTAGTCGGCTGATTACGCAACGTTGTCGGCGAAATCCATCATTCCGGACACTCCCGGCTTCCCGGGCTCTCGACCGCCGGTTACCCCGCCGAGGTCGGCGAAAACGCTGCGGAGCCTCCGCCGAACGGTGGAGACTCGCGCCAGGTCACACGCAACCTCGTACGGGGGGTCATGCGTTTAGCACAACGAGGGCAGCGCACGCAGGAAATGGGGAAAGAACGCCCCAGCGCCCCTCGTTCCCTACTCGCGTACCATGCCGAGGTGACCTGGATGCGGAAACGTGACCACAATGTGCTGACCAACGCCGCATCGCTGCTCATATGTGGCCTGTTGGCTGGCGTGGTGGTCGCTGCGGCGGCCTTCCCCGCGGTGGCGATGTCCGGCCTGGCCGCCAAGGCCGGCGCAGAGACATTCGGCAACCTGCCGACGGAGCTGACGGTGGCCCGCGCGCCACAGATCAGCTACCTGCTGGCGTCGGACGGCAAGACGCCGCTGGCGACGATGTACGACGAGAACCGCCGCGACGTGAAGCTCGCCGACATCTCGCCGTACATGGTCAAGGCCATCATCGCGGCCGAGGACCACGACTTCTACAAGCACAACGGCGTCGACATCAACGGTGTCGCCCGCGCGTTCGTCAACAACCAGAGCGACGGCGCCGGGCGTCAGGGCGCCTCGACGCTGACCATGCAGTACGTCCGGCTGGCCATCGCCTACTCGGCCACGCATCCGGCCGACGTGGTCGCCGCGACCGAGGACACCAGCGCCCGCAAGCTGCGTGAGATGCGGCTGGCCCTGCAGGTCGACAAGGAGTTCTCCAAGGACGAGATCCTGACCCGCTACCTCAACCTCGCCTCGTTCGGCAACGGCGCGTACGGCATCTACGCCGCCAGCCAGGTCTACTTCGGCAAACCGCCGAGCAAGCTGAAGATCGAGGAAGCCGCGCTGCTGGCCGGCATGGTGAAGGCCCCGACGACCAACGACCCGACCACCAAGAGCGGCTACCCCCTCGCGCTGGACCGGCGTAACTACGTCATCCAGAACATGGTCGACACCAAGGCCATCACCCAGCAGGAGGCCGACGCCGCCAAGGCGGTCAAGCTGAAGGTGCAGGACAAGCGCACCCCGAACGGCTGCGTCGCCACAAACGTCAACAGCTGGGGCTTCTTCTGCGACTACTTCTACCGCTGGTGGATGCAGCAGGAGACGTTCGGTTCGACCTCGTACGACCGTGAGCGGCGCCTGAAGAGCGGCGGCTACACCGTCGTGACCTCGATCGACGTCCAGGCACAGAAGGGCGCGGACGCGGCGGTTCGCCGGGCCAAGAAGGAGACCAGCAAGGAAGCCGCCATGGTCGCCGTGGTGGAGCCGGGCACCGGGCGGGTGCGGGCGCTCGCGGTCAACCGGCAGTTCAAGCTGGACGATCCGAAGAACCCGAAGAACAAGATCTCCAGCGACCCGGCGAAGAGCAGGCGCGGCATCAAGGGCAACTACCCGGCGACGGTCAACCCGCTGCTCACCGGCGGCGACGGCATCGCCGGCTACCAGGCCGGCTCGACGTTCAAGATCTTCACCATCGTCGCCGCGCTGGAGAAGGGCATCCCGCTCAGTTATTCGTTCAACGCGCCGCAGCAGTTCAAGTCGGAATACATCATCGACAGCAGCAGCCCGGCGGCCTGCCCCGGCACCCACTTCTACTGCCCGACCAACTCCGGCAAGAAGGCCGGCGGCGTGCAGAACATGTGGAGCGCCTTCGCCCAGTCGATCAACACCTACTTCGTGCCGCTGCAGCAGCAGGTCGGCGCCGAGAACGTGGTCGACGTCGCCAAGCGGGCCGGCATCCAGTTCCGGGCCAGCAACGACGCCAAGTTCGCCGCCACCAAGGACTCGGCCCACCAGTGGGGCGCCTTCACCCTGGGCGTCTCCTCCACCACGCCGCTGGACCTGGCCAACGCCTACGCGACCCTCGCGGCGGACGGCAAGTACTGCGAGCCGATCCCGGTGCAGGAGATCCGCGACCCGGAGGGCAAGAAGCTCGACATCGCCAACCCGCGCTGCGAGAAGCGGTTCAGCACCGACGTGGCCCGCGCCGCCGTGGACGCCGCCCGCTGCCCGGTCGGCGACAACTCCAAGACCAGCAAGTGCGGCAGCAGCCGCACCGCCGCGGTCGTGAAGGGCATCGTCGACGCGCCGGTGGCCGGCAAGTCCGGCACCACCGACTCCGAGAAGACCGCCGCCCTGGTCGCGATGACCAAGCAGTACGCGGTGGCCGGCATCATGGCCGACCCGGACTGGCCGCAGACCAACGTCAAGATGAAGCACTCCGAGAAGGACGGCATCAACCCGCCGGTGTACGAGACGCTGCGGGACGCCATGAAGGGCAAGCCGCGGATCAACTTCGAGCCCCCGGGCCAGAAGATCTCCGAGGGTGACCAGCGCAGCATCCCGGACGTGAAGTGCCAGCCGGTGGAGACCGCCAAGTCCCGGATCAAGGGCGCGGGCTTCGAGCCGATCGTCTCCGAGGCGAAGGTCGCGTCCCCCTGCCCGGCGGGCACCGCCGCCGGCACCAACCCGGACGGGCGCACCATCAAGGGCGGCCCCGTCACCATCCAGATCAGCAGCGGTGGCGGCACCCCGCCGGACGGCAACAAGCCGGCACCTCCCGGTGGCACGCCCGGTCGACCCGGCGGCCGCCCGAACGGCTGAGCCGACGAGCAGGACACACGAACGGGCGGGCACCCACTGCGGGTGCCCGCCCGTTTTCGTCGGTCCGAACCGGCAGATCAGAGGCCGAGCTGTCGGCGTACCTCGGCGGCGACCCGACCGCCCTCGGCCTGGCCGGCCACCGCGGCCTGGGCCGCCTTCATGGCCGGGCCCATCTGGGCCTTGCCGGTGAAGCCGCCCGCGGCGAGCGCCCCCGCGACCAGCTCCGTCAGCTCGGCGTCGGAGAGCTGCCTGGGCAGGTAGCGGTCCAGCACCTCACCCTCGGCGGTCTCCTTCGCGGCCTGCTCGGCGCGGCCCGCGTCGGCGAAGGCGGTGGCCGCCTCCCGGCGCTTCTTGGCCTCCTTGGTCAACACCGCGAGCACCTCGTCGTCGGTGAGCTCGCGCTTGGCCTTGCCGGCCACCTCGGCGGTGCCGACGGCGGCCAGGGCCATCCGCAGCGTGGAGGTGGTCAACTCGTCGCGCGCCTTGAGGGCGGAACGCATGTCGGCGGTGAGGCGGTCCTTCAGCGTGCTCATGGACGGTCAAACTACCCTGAACGCCATGCGAAAGCGCACACTATTCCGCCTCGCCGCCGGAACCGCCGCGGTCGGCGCGACCACACTCGCGTACGCGTCGCTCGTCGAGCGCAACATGTTCACCCTCCGGCGGTACGACGTGCCGATGCTGCCGTCCGACGCGGAGCCGCTGCGCGTGCTGCACCTGTCGGACCTGCACATGATGCCCGACCAGGCGCGCAAGCAGCGCTGGGTGGCGTCGCTGGCCGCCCTCGACCCGGACCTGGTCGTGGTGACCGGCGACAACATGGCGCACCCGGGCGCGGTGCCGGGCGTGCTGCGGGCGCTGCAACCGCTGCTCGACTACCCGGGCGCGTTCGTGTTCGGCTCCAACGACTACACCGGGCCGGTGCTGAAGAACCCGTTCACCTACTTCCTGCCCGACCGGGAGTACACCGAGGGCGTCGACCTGCCCTACGAGGAGTTGCGCCAGGTGCTCACCGGCGCCGGCTGGGCGGACCTCAACAACGCCCGGACCACCCTCAAGGCCGGTGGCCGGCAGCTCGACCTGGTCGGCGTGGACGACCCCCACATCGACCGGGACGACTACCCGGCGGTGGCCGGCGCCGTCTCGTCCTCGGCCGACCTGTCCATCGCGCTGACACACTCCCCCGAGCCACGGGTCCTCGACCAGATGGCCGCCGACGGCTTCGGCCTGCTGCTGGCCGGGCACACCCACGGCGGACAGGTCTGCGTCCCGGGGTACGGCGCGCTGGTGACCAACTGCGGCCTGCCCCGCTCGATGGCACGTGGGCTGCACCGGTGGCCGGGGTCGGACTCCTGGCTGCACGTCTCCGCCGGCCTCGGCACCCACCCGACCGCACCGATCCGCTTCGCCTGCCCCCCGGAGGCGAGCATCCTGACCCTCATCCCCCGCTGACCTGTCGTGCCCCGCCTCCCCGGCCGCCCCTGACCACCCGCCCCGCCGTCGCCCCGCCCGCCCCGCCGTCGCCCCAAGATCCGCGCAGTATCGGGGATGTTGCTGCCTCGCCGTGCCGGGAGGCAGCAACATCGGGGAAGTTGTGCGGATCTTGGCGGCTCCGAGCGCGATTCGGCCGGGTCGGGCGGCGGGGGTACCGAGTTTGACCATCGGAGCGGGTGGGCTACTATTTGTCGGCACGCCTCGGGGTGTGGCGCAGCTTGGTAGCGCGCTTCGTTCGGGACGAAGAGGTCGTCGGTTCGAATCCGGCCACCCCGACCAGAGGTAAGAGGGCACATCCGCTCGACGGATGTGCCCTCTGCACATT
>NZ_JBFAPG010000464.1:0-5056 GCF_040675595.1 Micromonospora sp. NPDC049580 | reverse complement strand
GCCATGCACTACACCGGCATGGCGGCGACGCCGACGCCGGTGAAGACGCCACCGGCGACGAGGCGTACCGGATTCAGCCGGCCGGTGCCGACGATGGCCAGGCCGATACCGACCGCGACCACCGCGATGGCGGTGCTGGCGGCGGTGAGGGGCACGTCGTACCGGATGCGGGTGCCGCCGACGGCGAAGCCGAGCATGGCCATGAAGTGCATCGCCCAGATCGCGGTGCCGCCGAGCGCCCAGGCGGCCAGCAGGCCCCACCAGGCGCGCTGACCGGCGGTACGGGCGGTACGGATGCGACCGGCGCAGACGAGCCCGAGGATCGAGCCGAGCACGGACAGCGCGTAGCTCAGCGCGGGTGTGATCCACCCGTACTCAAAGTGATTGATGTCCGCCACGGCGGTCCTCTCCCCCATTCGTTACCGGCGCGTAAGTACGGCGCTCGGGCAATGATCAGGGGTGCCCCGACCAGGCGCAACAGCGCCCCCCGGGCTGTTCGGGGGGTGCCGTCGCGGTGACCGTCCGATGCGTCGGTTCGCGGGCGATGCTGACCGAAAATGATGATCAGGCGGAGGTGTGGTACGCCAGCACGCCCCGGTTGATGGCCGCTATCGCCTGTCGGGCGGTGGAGCGCAGCTCCGGCGAGGCGCCGCCGGAGTCGGCAAGTTGACCGAGCAGGTCGACCACCTGCCGGGCCCACCGGACGAAGTCACCGGCCGGCATCTCCCCGTCGATCTCGTGCCCGCTGCCGAGCACCTTGGCCAGCGCCTCGCCCCGCGCCCACCGGTAGACCGGCCAGGCGAAGCCCAGATCCGGCTCCCGGGTCGCGGCCAGACCGCGCGCCGCCTCGTCGGCTTCGATCTCACCCCACAGCTTCAGCGTCTCGTCGACGGCGTCGGCCACCGGGCCGCGCGGCAGCGACGCCCGCTCGTCGACGTCGCGACGCGCCTCGAAGACCACCACGGACACCGCGGCGGCCAGCTCGGCCGGGGAGAGCCCGTCCCACACCCGTCGGCGCAGACACTCGGCGACCAGCAGATCCGCTTCCGTCCAGATCCGGCCGAGCATCCGACCGGCGTCGGTGACCACGCCGTCGCGGGCGAGGTAACCACGGTCGGTCAGCAGCGCGACGATCCGGTCGAAGGTCCGCGCGAGGGACCCGGTGCGCCCGGACACCCGCTCGCGCAGCTCCTCGGTGTCCCGCTCCAGCCGACGGCGCCGCTCCGCCCAGCGGGCGTGCTCCTCGCGCTCCGGGCAGGCGTGGCAGGGATGGTTACGCAGCTCGGTGCGGAGTTGGGTGAGCCGGTGGTCCTCGCCGGGCGCCTGCCGGGAGCGGCCACCGCGGCGACCGCCGTGCCGGTCCAGGCCGGTGCCGCTGACCTCGGCGGCCAGGTCCCGCCGGGCACCCGGCGAGCGGTGGTTGAAGTGCTTGGGCACCCGGATGCGGGCCAGCACCTCGGCCGGAGTGGTGAAGTCGCCGGGGCTGACCCGCCCCGCCCAGCGGTCCTGGGTGAGCACCAGCGGACGAGGCTCGCCGAAACCACCGGTCGCCGGGTCCAGCACGACGGCCAGGCCGGCCCGCCGGCCCGACGGCACGCGGATCACGTCGCCGACCCGCAGGCGCTCCAGCGACGCCACGGCGGCGGCCTTGCGCTGAGTCTGCCCCTGCCGGGCGATGGCCTTCTCCCGGTCGGCGATCGCCACCCGCAGCGCGAAGTACTCGTCGAAGTCGCCGTGATGGCAGGCGGCCTCCACGCCGTACGCCTCGATGGTCTCGGTGTTGCGCTGCACCTGCCGAGCCAGGCCGACCACCGACCGGTCGGCCTGGAACTGGGCGAACGAGGACTCCAGCAGCGCCCGAGCGGGCTCCGCGCCGACCGTGCCGACCAGGTTCACCGCCATGTTGTACGAGGGCCGGAAGCTGGAGCGCAGCGGATAGGTGCGGGTGGAGGCGAGCCCGGCCACGTGCCGTGGGTCGGTCTCCGGGGACCACACCACGACGGCGTGCCCCTCGACGTCGATGCCACGCCGACCGGCACGGCCGGTGAGTTGGGTGTACTCCCCCGGGGTCAGGTCGACGTGCGCCTCGCCGTTGTACTTGACCAGCCGTTCCAGGACCACGCAGCGGGCCGGCATGTTGATGCCCAACGCCAGGGTCTCGGTGGCGAAGACCGCCTTGACCAGACCCCGGACGAACAGCTCCTCGACGATCTCCTTGAACACCGGCAGCATGCCGGCGTGGTGGGCCGCGAGGCCACGCTCCAACCCGTCGAGCCACTCCCAGTAGCCCAGCACCGTCAGGTCCTCGCCGGGGATGGCGGTGACCCGGGACTCGACCACCCGGCGGATCTCGGCCCGCTCCTCGGGCGAGGTGAGCCGCAGCCCGGCGGCCAGGCACTGCTGCACGGCGGCGGCGCAGCCGGCCCGGCTGAAGATGAACAGGATCGCCGGCAGCAGCCCTTCGCGGTCCAGCCGGTCGACGATGTCCGGGCGCATCGGCCCACGCCAGCGGGGGCCGCGCCGACCGGCGCCCGGCCCGGCGCTGCGCCCCTCCCCCAGCTCCAGGCGGCGCACGGTGTCGCGGGTGTAGCGCAGCAACTCCGGGTGCACGTCGTGCTTGCGGGCGGCGTCGGCGTCGTGGAACAGGTCGAACATCCGCTTGCCGACCAGCATGTGCTGCCACAGCGGCACCGGCCGGTGCTCGCTGACCACCACGGCGGTCTCGCCGCGCACGGTGACCAACCAGTCGGCGAACTCCTCGGCGTTGGACACGGTCGCCGACAGCGAGACCAGGGTGACCGAGGCGGGCAGGTGGATGATCACCTCTTCCCACACGCCGCCGCGGAACCGGTCGGCGAGGTAGTGCACCTCGTCCATCACCACGTACGCCAGCCCCTGCAGGGTGCTGGACCCCGCGTAGAGCATGTTGCGCAGCACCTCGGTGGTCATCACCACCACGGGCGCGTCGCCGTTGATCGCGTTGTCGCCGGTGAGCAGGCCGACCTGCTCGGCGCCGTACCGGGCGACCAGATCGTGGTACTTCTGGTTGGACAGCGCCTTGATCGGCGTGGTGTAGAAGCACTTGCGCCGGGTCGGTGGCGCCGCGGCGTCGTCGGCCGCCGCCGGGTCGTCGGGCCGCCCGCGCAGCGCCAGGTGTACGGCGAACTCGCCGACCACGGTCTTACCCGCGCCGGTGGGGGCACAGACCAGCACGCCGCTGCCCCGCTCCAACGACTGACACGCCTCGCGCTGGAAGTCGTCGAGATCGAACCCCAGGTCCAGGGCGAACTCGTCCAGTGCCGGGAACTGCGCGGTCTGCGCGGCCCGGCGGCGCGCCGCTGCGTACCGCTCGGCGGGGCTCGACATGGCACCAAGATTAGTGCGTGCCGGGACAGTGCACCCCACAAGGCCGTCCCGAGAGGCCGTCGGCGGGGGTCGGTAGGGTGCACGGCGTGCCGGACCATGCCGAACCGCCCCAGACCAGTCCGCCGGGCAGCGTCGCGGACGCCAGCGCCCCGCGGGCGTCCCGACGGCCCGTCAAGGCGGTGCTCTTCGACTTCCACGGCACCCTGGCCCAGGTGGAGGAGCCCCGACAGTGGGTCATCGAAGCCGCCGCCGCGTGCGGGGTCACCCTGGACCGGGTTCGCGCCACCTCGCTGGCCGACCGGCTGCTCACCGCCGGCCGCGCGGGCGGCCCCCTGCCGGCCCGGGTGCCGCCCCGGCTGGCCGAGCTGTGGGCCGACCGGGACCTCTACGCGCACGCGCACCGGGGTGCGTACACGGGGCTGGCCGAGACCGTGGACGCGGGCATCGAGGGTTTCGCCGACGCGCTCTACGAGCGGCTGCTCGTCGCCGAGGGCTGGCTGCCGTACCCGGACACCGCTCCCACGCTGGCCGCGCTGCGCGACGCCGGTGTACGGGTGGCGGTGGTCAGCAACATCGGCTTCGACCTGCGACCGCACTTCGACGCCTGGGGGTTGACCGACCTCGTCGACGCGTTCGTGCTGTCGTACGAGGTGGGGCGCTGCAAGCCCGACCCGGCGATCTTCTGGCGGGCGTGCGGGATGCTCGGCGTCGACCCCGAGCAGACGCTGATGGTCGGCGACAGTCCGGCGGACGCGGGCGCCGTCGCCGCCGGCTGCGCGGTGCTGGTGCTCCCGGCCGCCGACCCGGGCCGGGAGAACGGCCTCGGCGCGGTCCTGGACCTGGCCCTGCCGACCTGAGCCGCGCCCGCGGAAACCGTCAGGTCGGGATGTGGATGACCGGCAGCTCGCCGTCGCCGTACCGGTCCTCCCCGGTCAGGATCGAGGCGTCATGGTCGAGTACGGCCAGCACCGTGGTGGCGAGATCGGCCCGACCCGTCACCGTCCGCCAGTAGCTGAGCTCGTGCCAGGAGCGCCCCTCGGTGGAGAGCACCGCACAGGCGTCCAGGGTCAGCAGCCGGTGCAGGGTCGCCCGTTCCTTCGGGTCGCTGACGATCGCCAGGGCCTCCGCCGCGGTAACGGCGGTGACACCGAACCTGTTGCGGTCCTGGATGACCTCGTGCAGCGGCTCTCCGACATGCACCGACCCCGCCAGATAAGCCAGCAGCGCCGACCGATCCAGCACGAGCCGAACCGGCCGGTCGTCCGCGGCGCTCACGCGGCCGGCTGGTCGGTGGTGTCCAGCAGGTGTTGGCGTGCCCGCTCACGCAGCGCATTGCGGCGCTCCGGCGACCAGTCGGCCTCAACGGCGGCACGACGGGCGCGCGCCTCGGCCACACCCTGCTCGGTGATCTGGATGCCCTGGTGGGCCAGCTCCGCGTCCAGGGCGTCCAGACGCATCCGGTCCCGGACGGCCTGGGTGATGTACGCGCTGGCGTTGGACTCGTGCTCCAGGCGCTCCGCCACGTCGGGTGGGACGGAGATGGACAGCTTCCGCATCGCGCTGGTCATACCCGAGACCGTACGCCGGTAGCACCGCGTCGGCGAACACCTACGGCCGTGTCCCGCGCTCGGGTGCGTGCGGGGTCGAAGGGCCACGCCGGGGCGGCCGGCCCCGAACGGCGGAAGCTCGC
>NZ_JBFAPG010000463.1:0-5074 GCF_040675595.1 Micromonospora sp. NPDC049580 | reverse complement strand
CTCCGGCCGCCCCACCGGCGGTTCCGGCCACCCCGTCCGCGGTCAGGACGCGGGGTCCTGCCGGGCAGCGTCGATCCGCGCCCGAGCGCCGTCCAACCAGCGCTGGCAGATCACCGCCAGTGCCTCGCCGCGCTCCCAGAGCGCCAGCGACTCCTCCAGGGATGTGCCGCCGGCCTCCAGCCGCTCCACCACCGAGGCGAGTTCGCCGCGGGCCTGCTCGTAGCTGAGCCGCTCGTCCGGCCCGGCCTTCGTGTCGTCAGTCATCGCGTCCATCTCAGCACACCCCCGTCCGGGTCACCGCGTCGCCACGTCGCCGTCGACCGTCGCGGCCAGCTCACCGTCGGCGAGGCGGACCCGCAGCGGGTCGCCCTTGCCGACCTCGGCCGCCGCCCGTACGACGTGCCCGTCGGCGCGTTGCACGATCGCGTACCCCCGGTCCAGGGTGGCGGCGGGGGAGAGGGCGCGCAGCCGGGCCAGGGTGTGCCGCAGATCGTCGTCGGCGCCGGCGAGCCGGTGGTCCAGGCAACGGCCGGCGCGCTGACGCAGCCCGGCCAGCTCCGTCGCGCGGTGCTCCACCATCACCTGGGGCCGGGCCAGCACCGGCCGGGACCGCAGGCCGTCGAGGCGGTGGGACTCCCGGTCGACCAGGTTGCGGACCGCCCGCTCGAGTCGGTGCCGGGCCTGACCGATGAGGCGTACCTCCTCGGTGAGGTCGGGGACCACCCGCTTGGCCGCATCGGTCGGGGTGGAGGCCCGCAGGTCGGCGACGTAGTCGACGAGCGGCGCGTCCGTCTCGTGGCCGATCGCGCTGACCACCGGCGTACGGCAGCCGAACACGGCCCGGCAGAGCGCCTCGTCGGAGAAGGGGAGCAGGTCCTCGATGCCGCCACCGCCCCGGGCGATGATGATCACGTCGATGCTCGGGTCGGCGTCCAGCACCTTGAGCGCGTCGACGATCTGCGGCACGGCGGACGGGCCCTGCACGGCCACGTTGACCGTCCGGAACTCCACGGCCGGCCAGCGCCGCCGGGCATTGGTCAGCACGTCCCGCTCGGCGGCCGACGCGCGGCCGGTGATCAGTCCGATCCGGCCGGGCAGGAACGGCAGCCGGCGCTTGCGCGCCCGGTCGAACAGCCCCTCGGCGGCGAGCAGCTTCTTGAGCTTCTCCAGCCGGGCCAGCAGCTCACCGAGCCCCACCTGCCGGATCTCGTCGGCCCGCAGGCTCAGCGTGCCCCGGGCGGCGTAGAACTCCGGCTTGGCGTGCAGCACCACGCGGGCACCCTCGCGCAGCTCCGGAGCGCCGGCGTCCAGCACGTCGCGGTTGGTGGTGACGGTCAGGCTCAGGTCGGCCGACGGATCACGCAGGGTGAGGAAGACAGTCGTGGCCCCGGGACGGCGGCTGATCTGCGCCACCTGCCCGTCCACCCACACCCAGCCGAGCTTGGCGATCCACGCCCCGACCTTCTGCGAGACGACCCGAACCGGCCAAGGCTCCTCCGCGCTGCTCCGCGCAGCGTCCCCACCAACCCCACTCACCCGCCCACCCTACGACCACCCCCGCTGGACCCCGTTGATCATGAAGTTATTGCGCTGGGTGGCGGCGTGTCGTGGCAATAACTTCATGATCAACGGGATGCAGCGGGGGGTTGTGGGCCGTGGTGGGTTGTCGGCGGGCACGTACGATGGGGGGGTGACTGATCTCCGGACCGGCAAGCGCGTGCTCCTGGCCAAGCCCCGCGGCTACTGCGCGGGTGTTGATCGCGCCGTGCAGACCGTCGAGGAGGCGCTGAAGCTCTACGGCGCCCCGATCTACGTGCGCAAGCAGATCGTCCACAACAAGCACGTCGTGCAGACGCTGGAGGCCCAGGGCGCGATCTTCGTGGAGGAGAACGAGGAGGTGCCCGAGGGCGCCACAGTCATCTTCTCGGCGCACGGCGTGGCGCCCGAGGTCTACGAGCAGGCCCGGGAGCGCTCGCTGAAGGCCATCGACGCGACCTGCCCGCTGGTCACCAAGGTGCACCAGGAGGCGAAGCGCTTCGCCGCCGAGGACTACGACATTCTGCTGATCGGCCACGAGGGGCACGAGGAGGTCATCGGCACCGCCGGTGAGGCTCCCGCGCACATCCAGCTCGTGGACGGCCCGGACGGCGTCGACAAGGTCACCGTTCGTGACCCGGAGAAGGTCGTCTGGCTCTCCCAGACCACGCTCTCGGTGGACGAGACGCTGGAGACGGTCGCCCGGCTCAAGTCCCGGCTGCCGCTGCTCCAGTCCCCGCCCAGCGACGACATCTGCTACGCCACGTCCAACCGGCAGCACGTCGTCAAGGAGATCGCCCCCGAGTGCGACGTGGTGATCGTCGTCGGCTCGACGAACTCCTCAAACTCCGTCCGGTTGGTCGAGGTCGCCCTGGACGCCGGCGCCCGCGCCGGTCACCTGGTCGACTTCGCCCACGAGATCGACGACGCCTGGCTGACCGACGCCCGCACGGTCGGGGTGTCCTCCGGCGCGAGCGTCCCGGAGGACCTGGTCAACGACGTGCTGGCGCATCTGGCCGCACGCGGGTTCGCCGACGTCGAGGAGATCACCACCGCCAACGAGCGGCTGACCTTCTCGCTTCCGCAGGAGCTGAAGCGGGACATGAAGGCCGCCGCGACCCGCGGCTGAGCACGTTCGGGTGCCGGATCACGGCGGGCAGGCCGTGCCGCCGGTGGTCCAGCGCGCGGATCACTGTGGGAACGCCGCGTCGTCCCGGTGCGTCGAAGGCGGCATGAGGACCTTTCGGCTCGTCGTCCCCGCCCTGGTCGTCTGCGCGGCGCTGAGCGCCTGCGGGGGGACGGACGGCTCCACCACCCCCGGAGCGCCGTCGGCAACGGTTGGGCAACCCACCCCCGCGTCACCCAGCAGCCCCGCCCCGGCGATCACGCCCTCCCCGCCGCTCAAGTCGCCGGGCGGGCCCAGCGTCCCGCCACCGGTCGGCGCCACCGAACTCACCGGCACGATCACCGCCGGGGTCGAGCCGAACTGCCTGCTGCTCGACGGCTACCTGCTGGTGGGCGGCCCGCGGGACGTGCTGGCTGCCGGCACCCGGGTCACCGTCACCGGCCGGGTGGAGAAGGGCACGATGACCACCTGCCAGCAGGGCACGCCCTTCGTCGTCGAGAGCGCCAACCGCCGCTAGCGACCTCGGCGCCCACTCAGCGGTCAGCGGTCGGCGTCGTCCAGCAGCTCCGGCGCCTGCGGCTGGCGGGGGGTCAGCTCGACCTGGGCGGGGGCCGCCAGCTCGTCGTCCGAGACGCCCAGCTCGGCGAGCTTGCGGGCGCTGACCAGCACCCGCGCCTCCAGCGAACCGACCGCCCGGTTGTACGCGGTCACCGCGCCGGCCAGCGACGAGCCGAGCTTGCCCACGTGGTCACCGAGGGTGGAGAGCCGGCCGTACAGCTCCCGGGCGAGGGTGTGCACCGCCACCGCGTTGCGGGCCAGCGCCTCCTGCCGCCACGAGTAGGCCACCGTGCGGAGCAGGGCGACCAGGGTGGCCGGCGTGGCCAGCACCACGTTGCGGGCGAACGCGTGCTCCAACAGCGTCGGGTCGCGTTGGAGCGCGACGTCGAGGAACGGGTCGGCGGGCACGAACAGGACCACGAACTCGGGCGAGCTGTCGAACGCCGTCCAGTACGACTTGGCGGCCAGGGCGTCGACGTGCCCCCGCAGGTGTCGGGCGTGCGCGTCGAGGTGGGTGTCCCGGCCGCGCTCGTCGCGGGCCTCCATCGCGGTGAGGTACGCGTCGAACGGCGCCTTCGCGTCCACCACCACCGACCGGCCGCCGTGCAGGCGGACCACCAGATCCGGGCGGACGACCTGGTCGTCGGTGGCGGCGGTGACCTGCTCGGAGAAGTCGCAGTGCTCCAGCATGCCGGCCGCCTCGACGATCCGGCGCAGTTGGTGCTCGCCCCAGCGGCCCCGCACCTGCGGCGCGCGCAGCGCGGCGACCAGCTGCTTGGTCTCGGTGCGCAGCTCCCCGGAGACCGCGTTCATCGAGCGGACCTGCTCGCGCAGCTCGGCGTAGGCGTCGACCCGGTCGTGCTCCAGCTCGGCGACCCGCTGCTCGTAGCGGCGCAGGCTGTCGTGCAGCGGCGCCACGGCACGGGCCACCGCCTCCTGCGACTGCGCGGTGGCCTCGTAGCTCAACGCCCGCATGGACTGCTCCAGCCGCCCCTCGCCCTCGCGGGTCGCCGTCAGGGTGGCATCCAGCCTGGCGATGTCGGCCGCTGACCGGGACCGGGCCGCGAGCCAGCCCACCGCCCCGCCGGCACCGAGGCACACGATCACCACCAGCAGCGTCGAGACGTCCATCACCGGAGCTTGCCAGACGGGTACGACGTGACACCCGGGGGTACGTTCGATGACATGGAACTTGTGCTGTGCCTCGCGATCGTGCTGGTCGGCGCGCTCGGTGCCGCGGCGCTCATCCGCGCTCAGGGCACCGCCCGTCGGCGTACGGAGCTGGGCGACGCCCGCGCCGAGGCGCACCGCTGGTACGAGCGCCTCGGTGGTCAGCTGTTGACCCTCCAGGGCGACGAGCCGGCGGTCCGTCAGGCGCTGGCCGACGCCGGTGAGCGGTACAACGCGGCGGGTTCGCAGTTGGAGCAGGCGCGTACGCCGCACCAGTTCGCGCTCGCCCGGGAGACCGCGCTGGAGGGACTGGCGTACATCCGGGCGGCGCGGACCGCGCTGGGGATCGATCCCGGCCCCGAGGTGCCGGCGCTGGCCGCCGCGCGGGGCGTCGGGCAGCTCACCAAGGAGCGCGAGGTCGATGTGCAGGGGCAGACCTTCCGGGCCGGCCCGCAGCCCGGTCGGCAGACGCCCTACTACTACCCCGGTGGCCGCTACCAGGGTCGGCCGGTGCCGGCGGGCTGGTATTCGACGCCGTGGTGGAAGACCGCGTTGGGCGCGGGGGCCGGTGTGCTCGGCGGCATGTTGATCGCCGACGCGCTGTTCTCGCCGGCCTTCGCCGACCCGGGATACGGGTACGACGAGGGCTACCAGGAGGGCTTCGGCGACGGCGCCGACTACGCC
>NZ_JBFAPG010000462.1:0-5099 GCF_040675595.1 Micromonospora sp. NPDC049580 | reverse complement strand
CCGGCCCGTGCCATCGGCAGGGCCGGCGCGTACCCTTGCACTGCCCGCGCCGTGACGACGGCGGCGGCGACCCTCAGTCCCGGCACAAAGACGAGCCCGAATCACGAAACGCCGGATGGTACCAAGATTCCGGCATCCTGATCGGCGTGTTCCGGTTCACCCTCGGCAACCGAGGCCGGTTCTGGCGCGTCATTAGGAGACGATGGGTCAGGGACCACGACTGTGAGGACATCATGCGAGCTAGCCAGGACCAGCTGATCCGGCCCCGTGGGCGACGCCGCGTGCTCGCGGCGGGGCTGCTCGCCGTGGCGCTGGCCTTCACCTCCGCCTGCACCAACGGCGACGGCGGCAAGCCGTCCTCGTGGCAGGGCGGCGACGAGAGCCCGGCCCCCAAGGCGGCGGCGACCATCAGCGAGCCGGCGGCGGACGCCAAGGACGTGCCGGCGTCCACCGGCATCACCTTCACCACGAAGGACGCCGAGGAGACCACCGTCGACCTCAAGGACGCGTCCGGCAAGGCGGTCGAGGGCACCCTCGCCAAGGATGGCAAGACGTGGCTTCCGAACGGGGCGCTGGAGTACGCCACCAGCTACACCGCCACGGTCACCGCCACCGGCGACGACGGCCGGCCGGCCACCGCGACCAGCACCTTCACCACGATGGCCAAGCCCGACAAGCAGGTACGGGTGAGCAGCTTCCTCGGCGACAACCAGGTGGTCGGCGTCGGGATGCCGCTGATCGTGAAGTTCAGCCGTGCCGTTCCGGAGGACTACCGCGACGACGTGCAGCGCCGGATGACGGTGACCTCGACGCCGGCCCAGGAGGGCATCTGGCACTGGGTCAGCCCCACCGAGATCCGGTACCGGCCGAAGGAGTTCTGGAAGGCGAACAGCAAGGTCTCCTACCGCGTTCAGGCCGGCGGCCTGCCGATGGGTGACGGCTACTACGGCCGCTCGGACCTCTCCGTGGACGTCAAGATCGGCTCGTCGCTGATCATGACCGTGGACAACAAGACCAAGCGGATGACGGTGACCCGCGACGGCTCGGTGATCAAGACCATCCCGGTCAGCCTGGGCAAGAAGAGCACCCCCTCGTCCAGCGGGACGATGGTCGTGATCGAGAAACTGCGCAAGACCGTGTTCGACACGATGGAGGAGCTGGGCCCCGAGGAGGGCTACCGCACCAAGATTGACTTCGCGCAGCGGCTCACCTGGGGTGGCGAGTTCATCCACGCGGCCCCCTGGTCCGAAGGGCAGCAGGGCAGCGTCAACGTCTCGCACGGCTGCGTGAACGTGTCGATGGCCAACGGCGACTGGCTGTTCAAGAACACCCAGATCGGCGACCCGATCACGGTCAAGGGCACCGAGCGCAAGCTCCAGAACGGCAACGGCTGGACCGACTGGAACATGAGCTGGGACGAGTACGTCAAGGGCAGCGCCCTGCCGTACGAGCCGCCGGCCGACCCGGACGCTTCGCCGACCCCGGACGGCGCCGTCACCCCGTCCGCCACGCCGACCGCCTGATCCAGCCACCTGGATCGACTCGAGATCCAGGAAACCGGGGTATCCGACGAACCCGGATACCCCGGTTTCCGGTAAACGGAGTGGATCACCAGCCAGCCCCGAAACGACTCAGGCCCCCTCCGAGGAGGGGGCCTGAGATATGGGGTGACTGATGGGAATTGAACCCACGACAACCGGGACCACAACCCGGTGCTCTGCCAACTGAGCTACAGCCACCACGCCTCCGACGCCCGGTCGATCGCCCCGGGCGGGGTGCGGACCAATAATAGCCACACCACCGCTCACGGCGTCCAGCGGGTTCCCCGCCGACCGCGCCGAGCACCGACAGCAGGGGCCGGCGAGCGCCGCCCCCGCACGGGGCAGGCGCCGTCAGAGGTCGGCGGCGATGGCCTTGGCGGTCTCGACGTCCGGGCCGGGCAGCGGGACGAAGATGGTGCGCCGGTAGTACTCCAGCTCCCGGATGCTCTCCCGGATGTCGGCGAGCGCCCGGTGCGCCAGGCCCTTCTGCGGCTGACCGAAGTACACCCGGGGGTACCAGCGGCGGCAGAGTTCCTTGATCGACGAGACGTCGATCATGCGGTAGTGCAGGTGTGCGTCGAGGCGGGGCATGTCCCGGGCGATGAAGCCACGGTCGGTGGCGATCGAGTTGCCGCACAGTGGCGCGGTGCGCGGGTCCTTGACGAAGGTGCTGATGTACTCCAGCACCCGGTCCTCGGCCTCGGCCAGGGTGACCACCGAGCGGCGGACCTCCTCGGTGAGGCCGGACTTGGCGTGCATGGTCTGGACGATCTCCGGCATCGCCTCCAGCGCGGCCTCGTCGGCGTGGATCACCACGTCGACACCATCACCCAGCACGTTGAGGTCGGGGTCGGTGACCAGTGCCGCGACCTCGATCAGCTTGTCACTGCCAAGGTCCAACCCGGTCATCTCACAGTCGATCCAGACGAGGAGATCAGCCACCGGGACAGCCTACGCGCAGCCCACGCCCCACGGCTGCGCGCTCTGGACCGGACGGACCGCTAGGGTTTCTCAAGTGCCAGCCGAACCCGTCGCACCACCCGCCGTCACCGACGACGATCCCGGTGGCCGTACGGTCCGTCGGCTCGTCGCGATCGTGGCGCTGATCGCCGTGCTGCCGGCGCTCTACCTGCCCGGTCTGGTGCACAACTTCTTCGACCTGAAGATCTACATGTCGGCGATGGACTGGTGGACGGCGGGCCACCCGCTCTACGACTACGTCCAGCCGGACCGGGTGCAGGGTGAGCTGTACTTCACGTATCCACCCTTCAGCGCGCTGCTGCTGTGGCCGTTCGGGCTGATCCGGCTCGGCGCCACCGTGGTGATCTTCACGGTGCTCACGGTGGTGGCCGTGGTGGTGACCACCCGGTGGCTGGTGACGCCGGTGATCGCCCGGCACCACCTGCCGCGAACGTTCACCCTGACCGTGGCCGTGCTGCTGGTGCTGGCGGTGGAGAGCACCCGAGAGACGATCACGTTCGGGCAGATCAACATGCTGCTGGTCGTGCTGATCCTGGCCGACCTGCTGTTCGCCGTACCGCAGGCGCGGCGCTGGGCCGGGGTCGGCGTGGGGCTGGCGACGGCGCTCAAGCTCTTCCCGGGCATCTTCATCGTGTACCTGCTGGCCACCCGACGGTGGCGGGCCGCCGCGGTGGCGAGCGCGACGGCGGCGGCGGCGACCCTGCTCGCGGCGGCGGTCGCGCCCGGGGACTCGTGGCGGTTCTGGACGCAGGAGCTGTGGGACAACGACCGGGTGGGTCGCACCGACTACACCGGCAACCAGTCGCTCTTCGGGCTGCTCAGCCGGTTCACCGCGCCGGAGAAGCCGGACCGGCTGCTGTGGCTGCTGGTGGTCGTGGTGGTGGCCGGTTACGGCCTGTGGCGGGCGGTCCGCGCCGCGCGTGCCGGTGACGCGCTGACCGGCCTGACCCTGACCGGTCTGGTCGGCGCTCTGGTCAGCCCGATCACCTGGACCCACCACATCTACTGGTTCGTGCCGGCGGTGGTGCTGCTCGCCGATGCGGCGTTGAGCGCGAACCGGCCGGAGGAGTTCCGCCGACGGCGGTGGCTCGCCGGGCTCGCCGTGGGCACCGCCGCAGTGATCATCTACGGCGTGGTGTCGTTCCACGACTGGGGGGTGGCACCGGTCCGCACCGACGACCCGGTGGACTTCGTGCTGCGCAACGGCTACGTGCTGCTCAGCCTGCTGCTGCTGGTGGTCCTGCCGGTCCGGGTGGCCCGCCCGATCCGGACTGAGGAAAAGTCGCACCAAATGGACACAAGTCCCCAGTAGCCACCATCGGCGCTAATCTGGACTCACCTACCTCAAGCGTCGCTCGGGTAGCACCGATCCCCCGGTGAGAGTGGCTTTCCGCGTCGGCAGCGCGGAGGGCCACTCGCCGCTTCAGTCCGTCCGCACCGGCCGTGCCGTGGGCTCGGTGCCGGTGGGCGGCCACGCCAGGCTCAACGCCACCTCCGGCGGCCGGGGCAGCCGCGCCGGAGCGTCCAGGTCGGCGAGGGTGACCGGCCGGGCCGGTTCCGCACCGATCGCCGAGCGGGGCCACTCGGCCGCGCCGGAGCCGACCGGGGCGAGCTGTCGCACCGCCGGCAGCGGCGGGGACGACCCGGGATCCCGGGCGCCCAGGCCACTGAGCGACGTGACCCCGAGCCGGCCGGCGAGCACCGGCACCTGGTCCGGTTCGACCACGAAGACCACCTCGCGGGGACGCGGCGGGCGCAGCAGGAGCAGCACCGCGCACGCCACCAGCAGCACCCCCGCCGCCAGCAGGCCCCAGGTGACCGGGCCGACCCAACCCGCACGCAACTCGGCGCGCAGATCCAGGCTCAGGTCGGCGCGACCGTCCGGGCGCATCACCACCAGGCTCATCGACTCGCCGCTCAGCTCGTCGGCGCTCCACTCGAGGGTGCCGACACCCTCGCGTACCCAGAACGGGCGACCGAGCGGGGTGGGGGCCGCACCGGCGGTCGGGGCCGCCGCCGGGACCGCCGGGTCCGTGCGAACCGGCAGCGGACCTCGGGCCAACGCCACCCGACGGACCGAGGCGTACGGCACGGACTCCAGCCACCGGCGCACCTCGGCGGTGGGCGCCAGCCCCACGAAGGCCGGACCGTCGGGCGTACGGGCGTCGAGCCGCAGGCGGGTCTGCGCGCCACGCGCGAAGGGCGCCTCCCGCCGCAGCAGCCGGTCGAGATCGGTGACCACGACCGCGTGGCCGGGTGTGCGGACCGTCTCGAACCGGGCGGCGAAGGTCCCACCGGGGTCGGCGTGCCGGGTGACGAGCCACAGCCCGCCGCCGGCGAACAGCGCCGGAATCCCGATGACCAACAGCAGCAATCCGGTGATCACCCGCACGAACCGCATTCGCAGCGTCCCCCTCCGTAGCCAGATACCCGGCCGACCTTACCGACGTACACCGGCTGATCAGGGGATATCCACGGCACGGCCGACTTCGGTCCCGGGAAGCACGCTGGCCCGCCGGATTGTCCGGCGGGCCAGCGGATGAGCTCATTGGTCAGCGGCGGGATGACGATCCGGAA
>NZ_JBFAPG010000461.1:0-5116 GCF_040675595.1 Micromonospora sp. NPDC049580 | reverse complement strand
CCCCGCTGATGAGCGGGTCGTCGGCCGCGATGCCCAGCAGGTGCTCCGTCTCCGTCACGGAGGCGATGGACTGCACGACGACGGTCTCGGTGACGCCCGCGGCCCGCGCCGCCGGGGCGAGATCCGCCGGGGTGAAGTCGTTGTCGATCGCCGCCATCGTGTCCGGGTCGATCCAGGGCTGCGGGTGTCGCGCACGGACCCAGAGGTGGTGGTGCGCGTCGACGATGCCGGGGCGGCCGGCCGGCGAGGTCTGCTGCGTCATCGGCCCAACCACCCGCCGTCGACGGGCAGGACGGTGCCGTGCACGTAGTCCGAGGCCGCGGCGGCCAGGAACACTGTGGCGCCGGCCAGGTCGTCGGCGCGTCCCCACCGGCCGGCCGGGATCCGGCCCACGATCGCGTCGTTGCGCGCGGGGTCGTCGCGGAGCGCCTGGGTGTTGTCGGTGGCGATGTAGCCGGGCGCGATCGCGTTGACGTTCACCCCTCGGCCCGCCCACTCGTTGGACAGGGCTCTGGTCAGCCCGGCGAGGCCGGACTTCGCCGCGGTGTAGCTCGCGACGTTGATGCCGCCCTGGAAGCTCAGCAGCGAGGCGGTAAAAATGATCTTTCCGCGGCCCCGGTCGACCATCCGCCGACCGATCTCCCGGCTCAACACGAACTGGCTGGACAGGTTCACCTGCAACACCCGGTCCCACATCTCGTCGGGGTGCTCGGCGGCCGGCGCCCGGGCGATCGTGCCGCCGTTGTTCACCAGGATGTCCACCGGCGCCACCGCCGCGGCCTCCTCGGCCAACCGGTACACCGCGGCCCGGTCGCCCAGGTCCGTCCGGATGCCGGTGAACCGGCGACCGGCCGCCTCGACCCGTTGCTGCACCGCACTGCCCTCGGACTCCAACTGCGCCGACACCCCGATGATGTCCGCGCCGGCCACCGCGAGGGCCTCCGCCATCGCCAGGCCGATCCCCCGCCGGGCGCCGGTCACCAACGCGGTACGTCCCGTCAGGTCGAACAGGGCGCTCATCGGCCCTCCTCCCGCCAGTCGAGCAGCACCTTCATGACGCCGCCGCCACCCTCCAGGGCCGTGAACGCGTCCGTGACACCGGCCACGGGCAGCACCCGGGAGATCAGCTCCCGGGCCGGGATGACGCCCGCCGCGACCAGCCGGATCGCCTCCACCACGTCCTCGCGCTGGTACAGCCGCGCGCCCAGCAGCTCCAGCTCGCGCCAGAAGAACCGGTGCAGGTTCACCGGACGCGGCTGCGGGTGGATCGCCACCATCACCAGCCGGCCCCGGGTGGTCAGCACATCCACGGCCGTGCCGACCCCGGCGGCGGAACCGGACACCTCGAACGCGACGTCCGCGCCCGCGCCCCCGGTCCGCTCGTTGACGAGCGCCACCACATCGGTCGGCCCCGGATCCACGGCCTCGATCCCGATCCCCGACGCGACCCCGCGCCGGAAGCCGTCCGGTTCGACGAGCAGGACCTGGGCCCCACGCGCCCGGGCGACGGCCGCGATGAGGACGCCCACCGGACCGCCGCCGACGACGACCACGTGCTCTCCGGACGCCACCTTCGCCCGTCCGACGTCGTGCACCGCCACCGCGACCGGCTCGACGAGCGCCGCGTGGTCCAGCGGCAGATCGTCGGGGAGTGGAAGCACCAACTCGGCCGGCACCGTCCACGACGACTGCATCGCGCCGGGCGAGTCGATGCCGAGGAAGTCCATCGCGTGGCAGATGTGCGAATTGCCGCAGCGGCACGCCGCACACTGCCCGCAGGCGCGGGTCGGCATCACGGTGACGGGCTGCCCGACGGTCAGCCCGGTGACGCCGTCGCCCAGCGCGGCGACCCGGCCCGACATCTCGTGTCCAAGCACCGCCGACGCGCCCACCCGGGCGTCCATGTCGCCGTGGAAGATGTGCAGGTCCGTGCCGCAGATCCCGGTGTACGCCACCGCGATCCGCACCTGGCCGGGGCCCGGCGGTTCTGGGGCACGGTCTTCGATCCCGAGATCACGCGCACCCCGGTAGACAACTGCCTTCACTGCTGCTCCGTCTCAACGTCGTTGGTTGGTACGGGTGCGTATGCCAGGGGCGGCCAGATCCGCATCCGTCGTGTCGGCGCCATCGACACGGTAATCATCCGACCAATCCTGGTCCAGTGGTCGCTTGCGGGCGGGCCGGCTCAATGCCGCAGGGGCGCCACGTCGTTCTGGGCCCCGACGGCATCGGCGAGCAGGGCCTCGACCCGGACCGGTGCGACGGTGGGCATGTGCTCGGCCACCGCAAGCAGGCGTTTGCCCGCCCGCTCCGGTCGTACGTTCGGGCTGCCGGCGGTCGGGCTGCCGGCCCGCTGTCCGGCCGCCGCGATCGCCGCCTCGTCGACCCGGATGCCCAGGCCCGGTGTGTCGCCGAGAATGAAGGCGCCGTCCTCGACGTGCAGGTCGAGGCCGATGCCCGCCGGCGGCCGCAGATCCTGTAGTTCGCTGACCAGGTGGTTCGGCACCGAGGTGGCGGCGTGCAGCAGCCCGACCGGGATGTTGCCGATGGGGCTGACCGGCAGGTCATGGGCATGCGCCAGGGCCGCCACCCGCAGGAAGTGGGTGACACCCCAGACGGCGGCCATCTGGACGATGTCGACCGCGCCCGCCCCGATCAGCGGACGGTACTGCTCCAGCCCGGTGAGGTTCTCGCCGGTGGCGATCGACGCTCGGACGCCCCGGCCGACGGCGGCCAGACCCTCGGCGTCCCAGCGGCGGACCGGCTCCTCGATCCAGATCAGATCGAGGGTGCGTTCCAGCTCGGCCACGTGCCGGACGGCCTGCTTGCGCGACCACGCCTCGTTGACGTCGAGCATCAGACCGGGCCGCCGGCCGTGGCCCGCCTCGGTCAGCACCTCCCGCACCAGCGCGAGCCGGTGCCGGTCGCGCTCGATGTCGAGGCCGCCCTTGAGCTTCGCGGCACGCAGGCCGTACCCCGCGTAGACCTCGTACTCCGCGACCAGCTCGTCGTCGGTCAGACCGATGTCGAGGCCGGACGCGTAGGCCGGGACGCGTCGGTCCCGCCCGCCGAGCAGCCGCCAGAGCGGCTCACCGGCGAGCTGCGCCTTGATGTCCCACAGGGCCGTGTCCAGTGCGCCGATCGTCCCGAACACCAGCCCGCCGTGACCGGCCTTGAAGGTGTGCCGGAGCATCCGGTCGTACAGGCTGGTCACCGCGCGGGGATCTTCCCCCTCGATGGCCGGGAAGATCTTGTCGATCTCCACGTGCGGGCCCAGGCCGACGCCGCTGATCCCCCCGTCGGTCTCGACGATGGTGATCGGCACCGTCGTGACGCCGTCGGGGAACACGCCGTTGGCGTCGCCGACGGGCCGGCCCCACTCCTGGACCGTCGTCAGGGTTCGATACCCGGTGATGCGCATGTCAGCCTTTCGTGGAACCAGCGGAGACGCCGTCGGCGATCTGGCGCTGAAGGAACAGGTAGACCGCCAGGACGGGGATCGCGGCGATGAGCACCCCGGAGGCGAACGTCGGAATGTCCTCGGAGTACTGCCCCCGCAGCGAGGTCACCCCGACCATGAGGGTGCGGTGGTCGGCCGACGGCATCAGCAGCAGCGAGATGAGCACGTCGTTCCAGCAGAACAGCGTGTTGAGGATGCCGACCGAGAGCAGCGCCGGAGCGCCCAGCGGCAGCATGATCCGCCGGTAGACGCCGTACACGGTGTTGCCGTCGATCCGGGCCGCGTCGACGATCTCCGCCGGGATGGTCTTGTAGTAGCTGGTCATCAGAAAGACCGTGAAGGGCAGGAACTGCGCGACGTACGCGAGGATCAGCCCCGGGTACGTGTCGACGAGACCGCTGTCCGCCATGACCCGGGCCAGCGGCACCATGATCACCTGGAAGGGGA
Organism: Micromonospora sp. NPDC049580; assembly: GCF_040675595.1. NCBI lineage: Bacteria > Bacillati > Actinomycetota > Actinomycetes > Micromonosporales > Micromonosporaceae > Micromonospora > Micromonospora sp. NPDC049580. The sequence continues at coordinate 1,209 of NZ_JBFAPG010000461.1, read as the reverse complement.
TGAAGAGCGCCGCGAGGCAGCCGATGAACAGCGCCGTCGAGCCCCGAAAGCGCAGTTGGCTCAGCGCGAAGCCGGCCATCGACCCGAACAGCAGCAGCAGGAACACCGAGCAGGCCACCACGAGGACCGAGTTGGCGGCGTAGCGGCCCATGCCGACGCTGGTCCACGCGGTGGTGATGTTCTCGAAGCGCAGCGCGTCCGCCAGGGAGAACCGGTCGAGAATGTACTCCCGGCGGGTCTTCATGGCGACGTTCGCGGTGAACAGCAGCGGGTAGATCGTCGCGAGCGCGAGGAGCCCCATCGGGATCACGAGCAACCATCTGCCCAGTCGAACGCGGGACATCAGTCTTCCCTCCCCGCTCGTCGGAGCAGCTTGAGTTGCACCAGCCCGACGACGAGCATGATGACGAAGAGGACGGTGGACGCGGCCGAGGCGAGCGCCGGCCGGTTCATCTGCCCCTGCTGGATCCAGATGTAGTACTCCGGCAGGTACGTCGAGCCCTCCGGGCCGCCACTGGTCATGACGTAGAGCAGGCCGAACATGGACGTCAGCATCCCGATCATCGTGGTCACGAAGACGAACTGGATGGTGCGGGAGAGGCTGGGGATGATCACGTGCCAGATGACCTGGGCCAGTGACGCGCCGTCCACCCGCGCGGCGTCCAGCAGCGCGGAGTCCAGGGTCGCGAAGCCCGCGAGGAACACGACCAGGGCCATGCCGAAGGTCGCCCACACGTGTACGCCGACGACCGCGAACATGGCGACGTCCGGATCACCGAGCCAGTCCACCGGCCCGATGCCCACCGAGGACAGGACAACGTTGACAGGACCGTCAAACGAGAGCAGCAGGTTGAAGATCGCGCCGACGATGACCGGAGACAGCACGGCCGGGAAGAAGTAGACGCTGCGGTAGAACCGGTGCCCCGGCACGCGCAGGTAGATGAACGTGGCGAGCAGGCCCGGGATGGCCACCGCCACCGGCAGGAGCAGCACCAGCAGCCCCACGTTGCGCAGCGCCTGTTGGAACAGCGGATCGTGGAGCAGGTCGACGTAGTTGTCGAAGCCGACCATCGCCCCGTCGCGGTCGCCGTCGCCGGTGAAGGAGAAGTTGACGCCGAGTAGCAGCGGCCACAGCCGCAGCAGCACGAGGATCAGGACGGCCGGGGCGACCAGCACGAAGGGCGCCAGTTGTTCGGCGCGACGGCCGCT
>NZ_JBFAPG010000460.1:0-5120 GCF_040675595.1 Micromonospora sp. NPDC049580 | reverse complement strand
CCCCGACCCATCAGTCGACAGACACCCCACACCAAGCGACCAACCAGCGATACCCGCCGACCACTGACCAACCCCCCCCAGGCCCGCCCCCGCCCGCCCCCGCCCCCCCCCCCCCCCGGCGCTGCTTACTTGACGGCGTACGCGCGGATCACGGTCACCGTGGCGGTGTTTCCCGTGCGGTCGGTGGCGTTCACGCGCAGGGAGAGGTAGCCGGCTGCCGGGTTGGTGACCCGCAGCGTCCGTCGGTCGGCGCTGACCGAGGCGGACCGCCAGGTCTTCCCGTCGTCGACCGAGAACTGCGCGGTGAGCGTGCGGTTGGCGGTGGCCGCCGAGCCGGCCAGCGGCGTCACGGTGACCGGCACGGTGAAGGTGCCGGCCGGCGCGGCGTTGTTGCTGTCCAAGGACGGGCTGAACCGTACCGTGGACAGCGGCAGCCGCGTGTCGCCGTTCGCCGAGGAGAACGTCCACAGCCCGCTGACCGCGGTGCTCAGCCGGTGCGGCGCGGGGCTGGTGGCCGACATCTCCAGCCGGTAGTCGCGTCGCTCCGCCGGCACCGCGAACTCGCCGTCGAGGGATGTGGTTTCGCCGATCAAGACACCGCCGGCGTACAGGGCGGTCCGGGCGCTGTCCGTCAGGTATCGCTGGCCCCAGTGTCCGGCGCCCTCGCCGAACAACGGGATGCTGGCCTCGATCGTGTCGCCCTTGCGGAAGACGGTGTCAAGGTCGCCGTCGGCGACACCGGGATCCAGGGGCGCGAAGACGGCCCTGTTCCAGTCCTGCTGGTAGACCCGACCGGCCGTGAACGCCTGCGCCGGTCCGGCCGTCTGCGTGACCCGCTCCGGCCCGTACTCCGGGTCGGTCTGCACCTGCTGCTCGAAGGTGGTGCTCCACTGCACGCCGCCCTGCGTGCCGAGATATTCGGTGCGCTCGAACGGCAGCGAGAACGGCAGGCCGACGGTGCCGCCACTGACCGTGCCGACGACCGGCCAGTTGTACTTCGCGCCGGTGGCGCCGTCGGCCTCGCGGGCATAGTGAGCCTTCACCGTGGCCAGTTCGGCCGCGGTGACCTGCTTGTCGAAACCGGTGTAAAAGACCCCCTGGCGGGTGTACGAGGTTTCGTACGTGTAAGGGCTGTCGAGGAACCCTTCGGCGTCGTTCTTCCACCGGGCGAAGACGCTGGAAATCGAACTCTGGAACCCGGTCACCGCGGTCGCGGGGCCGATCTGGCCGACGTGCAGGTCGCCGGGCACCACGGATTCCGTCGTGAAGCCGGCATTCCGGCCCGTCCAGTACGCGTCGACCTTGGCCGTGGCCTGCCGGGCGTCCGCGCGAGGAACTCTGATGGTGACCGGACCGGCCTGGCGGGCGTCCAGCGTCACGGTCCTCGTGGTGTCGGCCACGAAGCTGGTCTGCACCAGCATGGTGGTGTCCGTCTCGCCGTAGACATTGCCGATCAGGCCGTACCTGCCCTTGGGCAGCCGCACCGTCTGCGCCTCCTCCCCGTCGTAGAGCTGGTACGACTGAGGGGTGTCCAGCCCGATGAGGAGGTCCCAGTAGTTGAGGTTCAGCAGCCCGTCCCGGCCGAGGTGGCGGAACGTGACGTCGTAGCTCTCCACCTCGCGCTCGACCGCCGTCGGGGTCTCGACCCGGACGTCGCCGGGGGCGGTGGCCACGACCCGGGCGCTCCGGATCCCGTCCGGACCCTCGCCGCGGGTGTCGGACGTGACGGTCGTCGTCGCGGTCCCGCCGGCCGGCACGGTCAGGCTGGTCGCGGCGACCGTGAAGGTGTCCGCGTCGCCGTCGACGGCCACGGTCAGGGTGACCGGCGTGGTTCCGCCGTTGCGGTAGGTGAGGGTCTTCGTGACCGGCGTGTCGTCGGTGTGCGGCCACTCCTGCTCGCCGAAGCTGACACTGCCCTCGTCCACCGAGATCGTCTGACGCACCGCCCGGGCAACGTCGAGCCGCCCGGCGCCCTGGGCGAACACGTCGATCCCCTCGCCCGGTTGCGCGGCGCCCATCAGCAGCGTCTTGCGCTGACGCGACGACCAGCCGGGGTGCTGCTGGGTGACGATGGCGGCCGCGCCGGCCACCATCGGTGTCGCCATCGACGTGCCCGACAGACTCGTGTACCGGTCGGAGACCGGGGCACCCGCATGTCCGGCGGCGGCCCGCGCCGCCACGATGCCCACACCGGGTGCGGTGATGTCCGGCTTGATCGCCCCGTCACCGAGGCGCGGACCACGGCTCGAGAAGCCGGCCAGGTGATCCTGGTCGTCGACCGCGCCGACCGCCAGTCCGGAGTCAGCGGCGGCCGGCGATCCGATCGTCCGACTGCCGAGCAAGCCTTGATTGCCGGCCGAGAGGACGAACAGCGGGCCGTATGCCGCGGTGAGGTCCTCAACCGCCTGCTCCAGCGGGTCGACCTCGGGGGAGTCGGGGCCGCTCAGGCTCATGTTGACCACCGGGGCCTTCTGGGCGGCCCACTGCATCCCGGCCAGGATCGCCGACTCGTCGCAGTAGTTGCCCTCGCACACCTTGCCCACGGCGAGCTTCGCGCCCGGCGCCACACCACGGTACTTGCCGCCTGAGGCGGCGCCGCTGCCGGCGATGATCGAAGCGACGTGCGTGCCGTGGCCGTCGATGTCGTCCGCCGCGGAACCCTCGAGGAAGTTCTCGTTCGCCACGATCCTGCCGGCGAAGTCCGGGTGTCCGGCGTCGATTCCGCTGTCGAGCACCGCCACCGTCACGCCGGTGCCGTCCAGGCCCTGCTGCCAGGCCGCCGGCACGCCGACCTGCGCCACGGCGGTGTCGAGGGCGAGCGTGCGCTTACCGTCCAACCAGACCTTGTCGACGCCCGGGCTCAGGGACCGGTCAGTGGCGGCACCCCGGGTCAACGAGTTCCACAGGTCGGCCTTCTTGGCGCGCGACGCACGCACCGCCAGCATCCCCAGCCCAGAAATGTCACGACTCACTCGGGCGCTCGCATCGACTGCTGCCCGCGCGTTCGCGCTCTTCTCGTACGAGAGAAGCAGGGGCAGGTCCCGGTCGCCGGTGTAGCCGAACTCGGTCAGTGCCGTGAGGTCGAACAACCGCTTGTCCAGCCGACCCTGGCGCAGCAACGGCAGCGCGTCGACCGGGATCACGAGGCGGTGACCCTCGCTGGTCTGGTTCACGAAGCGGACTCCGGCACGACCGGGCGCGCGCTCGATGGCGGTGCCGCCCTGCGCGGAGACGACGACCCGGTCACCCGTGATCAGCGTGATGCTGACCGACTCCGACGCGCGACTCCCCTTCTGCGCGGGGGCCGGTGCCGCCTCGGCGCCGGCGGGCGTGGTGGCACCGAGTACCGCCGCGATGGTCCCGGCCAGCAGAGCGGCTGCGACGTTGCGTCTACGAATCACGAGTTCTTCACCGACAGGTCACACATGGGCTTTCCTCTCAGGACTCAAGGAGATGGTGAAACGCGAAAACGCCGGTCCGCTACGGATCGAGTCCGTAACGGACCGGCTCTCGGGCTCAGCTCGCGACGGACCGGCAGTTCATCGGGGCGTCCTTGGGCACCAGGGCCCAGGCCACCTTCGCGTAGCCCTCGCCCTTGTGCACCGGGAAGACACTGAAGTACAGGACGCTGCCCTTCGGCATCTTCGACGGCGCGATCACCCACTCCGAGTCACCGGACACGCCGTCCTCGTCGACCCCGGGGATCCGCTCGAACGTCAGGACGTCCTTGATCTGGGGCAGTTCCCTGCCCTTTGGCGTACACAGGAGATCCGCCTTGACGACGGCCGGAACGCCGGCGTCGGCCAGCGCCTTCTCCAGCGCATCGGGATCGATCACCTGCTTGGACCTCAGGCGCAGTCGCACCGAGCCGTCCGCCTGCCTGACCACCGAGAACGCCGCCGGTTCCATGGCCGGCGCCGTGGCGTCACCCGCCGAGGCCGCCGGCGCCGCGGTGCCGCCGGCCGGTGACGAGCCGGAAGGGCCGAAGCCGATCGGCAGGGCCAGCGCGATGGCGGCCAGGGCGGCGAGTCCCCCACCGGCGGCCACACCGAACACGCCACGGTTACGCCGGCGGGCCCGGCCGCGCTTCTCGATCGCCTCGACCGGACGGTCCATCCGCACGCCGGAAAGAGTTTTTCTCATCGCGTTGAGCACCTCATCCTCGTTCATTTCGAGTCCTAACTGGTCACGGGCACGAATTGCGCCCGCAGGGTCGCTGTGGCGCGAGACAGGTGGACGGCTACGGTCCGCGGTGAGATGCCCAGTTCGTCGGCCACGGTGTTGGCGTCCAGGTCAAGCCAGACCCGCAACACGATCACTTCGCGTTGCCGTTTCGGCAGCCGACGAATGGCGCTCAGCATCGCCTGGTCGACGTCGTGAACGTCGTCATCCGGCCGGGGCAGGTCGTGGCCGTCGAAGGCGACCTCGCGCCGACGCCGCCGCCACCAGGACACCCGGACGTTGAGGGCGGTACGCACCACCCACGCCGTCGGTGCCGGATGCCGACTCACCTTCCGCCAGGATGCCCAGGCCCGGGCGAACGCCTCAGCGACCAGATCCTCCGCCAGCGCACGATCACCCGTACTGGCCAGTACGGCACGCAGGCAGTTGTCCCGGCAGCGCTGGTAGAAGTCCGCGAAGTCCTTCCGTTCTTGCTCCACACCTGGCACACGCATGAGCACCGTGATTCATTTACCGCAGCCGGAAAAAGATTTGCACGAGGCCCGTCGACGGGGCCCGGTGGTCGCGATGGTCCGCAGGCCCCGCAACACCGCCGCCTGACCGGCGCGCGGTGGAGCTGGTCGATGGCATCATGCCCTGGACTGAGCATGTTCATCGATTTCAGGGGGCGACGGTGCGCGGAGAAGACAGGTCAGCGACCCGACGGCGTACGCGCAGGTCGTGGCCGGCGCGGTTGGGTGTTCGGTCGCTCGCTCTCCAGCGCCGGCACCCTCGGCACGGTGACAAGGCTCGGTGTCGGCGACTGGCCGAAGGTCACCCTGGACGACGACGGGGACGGCCTGGTCACGTGGAACGCCCGGGTAAAGCCGAACGCCCTGGCAGGGAATGATCCCCGCCAGGGCGTTTCGCAAGGGTGGAGCCGAGGGGACTCGAACCCC
>NZ_JBFAPG010000459.1:0-5135 GCF_040675595.1 Micromonospora sp. NPDC049580 | reverse complement strand
CACCACCGCAGACGGTGGCCCCCGGGGTGCCAGGTCCGAAACCCCTGGGCAAGCTGATCGACACGGGGGTGCGGCACGGCGCCGACTGGCGGGTCTACTACGTCGTCGCGGTGTCGGTGCCCGGCGAGCCCAAGGTGACCATCGGGTTGGCCGCCGGTCGTCGCGCCCCCGACGGCACGTTGAGCACGGACATCCTGGTCAACGACGTCGAGGGCGCCGACCGCAGCCCCGGGTTCCACCAGATCGGCTACGACGAGCGCTCGTCGGCCGTGCCGGTGCCCACCTTCGGCTACTTCGTCGGCCCCGCCGAGCGGATCATCGGCACGGTGGCCGGTCGGCAGGTCGATGCCCGGGTGGCGCGCTGGAGCATCGACAAGCAGGTGGTGATCTTCTGGTTCGACCCGGCCACGCTGACGCCGGGGGAGCGCCTGGACGGCATCGTCGCCCGTGACCGCGGGGGCCGTCGGCTCTGAGGCGCTGGCGGTGACTCAGGCCGGGTCGGTCAGCCGGCGCTCGATGGTCACCGTCGTCCCCTCGCCGGTGGAGACCAGTCGTACGTCGCCGTAGGCGTTCATCAACAGTGCGCCCCGGCCCCGGTCCATGGCCGGCCGACGGTCCCGCCAGGTGCCGAAGTCGCGTACCGAGATCCGGACCCGGTCGGCACCCACCTGGAGCCGGACCCGCACCTCGGGGCGGCTGGGTCGTTGTGCGTGCTCGACGGCGTTGTTCATCGCCTCGGACGCGGCGAGCAGCAGATCCTGCAACACGTCCGTGTGGACGTCCAGCTCGTCCAACGCCAGCCGGACGTCCTGGCGCATGGCGGCCGCCGAGGTGGGCACGGACGGGTACGTCCACTCCGCGGCCAGGATGTCGCCGAGCCCGTCGTCGGCCGTGCCGACCACGGACCCGCCGGCCGGTTCTCCGTGGGCTGGTTCGGCGTTGGCCGGTTCCCCGCCGGCTGGTTCGGCGTTGGTTGGTTCGTCGTTGGCCGGTACGGCGGCGGCGCTCTCGACGGGTGCGCTCTCGGCGGGCTCCGCCACCGGCGGAGCGGGCGCGACGGCGATTGCCCCGGCGGGTCGCGTCGACCTCGGGGCGTCGGCCGCGCTCAGGCTGTCGTCGGCGGTCCGCGCGGTGGCGTCGTCGCCGGACGGGTCGGTGCGGGCGCGGCGGATGGCAGCCCGGACGCGGGCGATCAGCTCCGCGGCGGCGAACGGCTTCACCAGGTAGTCGTCGGCGCCGAGGCTCAGGCCCACCACGCTGGCCTCCTCGCCGGCCCGGGCGGAGAGCACCAGCACCGGCAGCGCCCGGGTCGCCGGGTCGGCGCGTAGTCGGCGTACCAGGTCGAAGCCGTCCAGCACCGGCATCATCACGTCGGTGAGCACGAGGTCCGGCGGGTCCCGGTGGATCGCGTCGAGGGCCTGCCGACCGTCGGTGACCGACCGCACCCGCCAGCCCTGACCGGCGAGCAGCCGACTCAGGTACGCGCGCATGTCGCTGTTGTCGTCGGCCACCAGGATCCGGGCGCCGGTCAACTCGTCGGCGGCCGGGCCGGGCGCCGCGACGGGCTCGGCGATGCTGCCGGCCGGGTCGGTCAGCCAGCCCACCGCCTCTGAAACGGCGGCGCGGGCCATGTCGCCCCGCCCGTTGAGTGCCGGCCCGGTCGTCACCGCGCGCCGCGCCGCCGACCACGGCAGGGCCACGGTGAAGGCGGTGCCGGCACCCACCTGGCTGGTCACCCGGACCTCGCCGCCCTCCAGCCGGGTCAGCTCGTGAACCAGGGCCAGGCCGATGCCGGTGCCCTCGTGGCTGCGCGAGCGCGTGCCCTGCACCCGGTGGAAGCGCTCGAAGAGCTTCGGCAGGTCCGCGTCGGCGATGCCGATTCCGGTGTCGGCGACGGTGAGGCGTACCTCGTCGTGGTCGGCGTCCACGGCGATCCGGATCCGGCCGATGAACGTGTACTTCAGGGCGTTGGACAGCAGATTGGTGACGATGCGTTCCCAGTTGACCGGGTCGACGGTGACCGGCCGGGGCAGCGGCGGGCAGTCGACCTCCAGAGCCAGGCCGGCCCGTTCCACGGCGGCCCGGAAGACGCTTGCCAGCTCCGCGGTGAGCGCGGCGAGGTCGACCTCGCGGGCGTCGCTGCGAGCCCGGCCGGCCTCCAGGCTGGAGAAGGTGAGCAGGCTGTTGACCAGGGTCAACAGCCGGGTGGCATTGCGCCAGGCGGTCTCCACCCGCTCCCTTTGCCCGGGTGCCAGCGGCGCGGCGGTGTCGGCGAGCGCGTCGGCGAGCGGCCCGAGCATGAGGGTCAGCGGCGTACGGAACTCGTGGCTGACGTTGGTGAAGAAGGTGGTCTTCACCCGGTCCAGCTCGGCCAGCGTCTCGGCCCGGCGCCGCTCCTGCTCGTACTCCTTCGCGTTGCGTACCGCAATGGAGACCTGTTGGGTCAGCAGTTGGTAGAAGGAGCGGTACGCCTCGTCCAGCTTCCGGTTGGGGCTGACGCCGGCCAGCAGGACGCCGAGCGGCTGGTCCTCGGCGGCCGAGGGCAGCGGCAGTGCCAGCGCGGTGCGAGTGGCATCGCCCCACGGGCCGGCGGGCAGGGGCAGTCGATCCGCGACGCCCGTCACGTCGGTGGGCCGACCCTGCGCGGCGTCCGGGAGCGCCCAGGCGCGGGCCGCCGGGCTCGGGTCGGCCAGGTCGACGACGTCCGGCAGCGCCCCGGCCACCGTGGGGTGACCCGCGTCACCGCCCGCGCAGGCCGTCCGGCGCAGCAACGCGCCGTCGCGCAGGTAGATCGCGGCGAACGGCACGTCCAGTGGGTGGTCGCCGATCGCGTCGATCAGCCGGGCGCAGGTGGCCTCGACGTCGACGGTGCGCCCGTCGCCGCGCAGGCTCAGGTCGCGCAGCAGTCGCAGTCGCCGTTCGCCGACGACCTGCTCGGTGACCTCGCTGCACACCGTCAGCACGCCGACGGTGCGGCCGTCGTCGTCGCGGGCGGGGGCGTGCGAGACGCTGAAGTACGCCTCCTCGCGGTAGCCGGCGCGCTCCAGCAGGAGCTGCAGAGCGGGCACCCAACTGGCCACCCCGGTCGCCATGGCCTGCTGGATCAGGGGCGCGAGGACGTCCCAGCCCTCGGCCAGGGTCACCCGCACGTCGTCGCCGAGCGCGGCGGGGTGCTTGTCGCCGATCAGGGCGGAGTACGCGTCGTTGTAGAGCTGGGAGAGGCGGTCGCCCCAGAGCAGGAGCATGGGGTAACGGGAGGAGAGCACCACCCGTACGGCCGCACGCAGGCTCTGCGGCCAGCTCGACACCGCGCCCAGCGGGGTGTCGGCCCAGTTCAGCTCGGCCATCAGCCGTCCGGTGTCACCGCCGTCGTCGAACAGGTCGGTGCGGGGTCGTGTCACGCTCGACCCGGCCTCATCGCTAAGCCCCCCGTTCCGGGCCCGACGACCCCTGCTGGCGTTACCTACCCATCCTGGCACCTCTACTCACCTGTGCCGACGTCGGTACCCATCGTCGAACCGGTGGGGGTTCGGGACGAACGTCCGATGCCGACGACATAGATCTCTGTAAGTGTCTCGGTTATCTCTCCAACCCCCGAGGAGCCCCCATGAGAGGCAGAACGCTGAGCGCGGGAATCGCGCTCACCGTGTTCACCGGGATGACGGTGACGCTGGCCGCCCAGCCGGTGACCGCGTCACCCTCCGCCCCGACGACAGCGGCCCGGCCGATCGCCGCGTCCGCCGCCGTCCTGGCGGCGCCGGACATCTCCGTCACCAACGTCCAGGCGCACCTGACCCAGCTCAACTCCATCGCCAGCAGCAACGGCGGCAACCGGCGGGCCGGCTCGGCCGGCTACACCGCCTCGGTCAGCTACGTGAAGAGCAAGCTCCAGGCCGCCGGCTACACCGTCAGCGAGCAGACCTGCTCCAGCTGCACGTACCCCTCGAACAACCTCATCGCCGAGTGGCCCGGCGGCCCGGCCGACCAGGTGGTGATGTTCGGCGCCCACCTCGACAGCGTCTCGGCCGGCCCGGGCATCAACGACAACGGCTCCGGCTCGGCCACCCTGCTGGAGAACGCGCTGGTCCTCGCCGCGCAGAACCCGACCATGACGAAGAAGGTCCGGTTCGCCTGGTGGACCGACGAGGAGCAGGGCCTGAACGGCTCCCGGTTCTACGTGAACTCGCTCAGCGCCACCCAGCGCGGCTACATCAAGGGCTACTACAACTTCGACATGGTCGGCTCGACCAACGGTGGCTACTTCATCAACCGGATCACCTCCACGACGGCGGCGCCGCTGAAGGCGTACTGGGACTCGCTGGGGCTGCAACCGGAGGAGAACGTCGAGGGTCAGGGCCGCTCCGACGACTACTACTTCCAGCAGGCCGGCATCCCCACCTCCGGCTACGCCGCGGGCGCGAGCGCCCGTAAGACGAGCACCCAGGCGGCCAAGTGGGGCGGCACGGCCAACGCCGCCTACGACTCGTGCTACCACCGTTCCTGCGACACCACCGCCAACGTCAGCGCCACGGTGCTGAACCGGGCCGCGGACGGCGTCGCGTACGCGCTGTGGCAGCTCGCCGTGGGCGGCGGCACCCCGACCAACGACTTCTCGATCTCGGTCAGCCCGACCGCGCTCACCGTCGCCCGGGGCGCCAGCGCCACCGCCACGGTCGGCACCGCGACCACCGCCGGCTCCGCGCAGACGGTCAGCCTCACCGCGTCCGGGGCGCCCAGCGGGGTGAGCGTCTCCTTCAGCCCGTCGTCGGTGACCTCCGGCGGGTCGGCCACGCTGACCCTGACCGCGTCGGCCAGCGCCGCCACGGGCACCGTCACCGTCACGGTCACCGGCACCGGGTCGGTGGCCCGGACGGCCAGCCTCACCCTCACGGTGACCGGCACCGGCGGCTGCGCCGGCGGGCAGGTGATCGGCAACGGTGGCTTCGAGAGCGGCAGCACGCCGTGGACCGCGTCCTCCGGCGTGATCACCAACTCCAGCAGTCAGCCGGCCCGGACCGGGTCGTACAAGGCGTGGCTCGACGGGTACGGCACCGCTCACACCGACACCCTGTCCCAGTCGGTGACCGTGCCGGCCGGCTGCGCCAGCTACACGCTGTCGTTCTGGCTGCACGTCG
>NZ_JBFAPG010000458.1:0-5188 GCF_040675595.1 Micromonospora sp. NPDC049580 | reverse complement strand
GGTGATCAAGAGGTTTGCGTCACGGAAAGCGCGACTCCTGACGCAAACCTCTTGATCACCGTCAAAGGGGGGTGGGTGGGGAGGTTTGGGTTGGCTTTGGCGGGGGACCTGCTGCCGGACATCTCTGTCGGCGATCGGCGCGGCAACCGGGCAACAGGAACGGTCACCGACTCGGGGCGCTCTAGGATTGACGAGCGGCAACTCCGGGCATACAGCGCGGTGATGAGGAAAGGAGGACAGCATGGCTGACGTGGCAAATGCCCGCACATCCCGCAATGGGAGCGAGCCCTCCACCGCCGAGCTGGTGCAGCGGGCCACCGAACAGGTCTCCCGTCTGGTGCGAGATGAACTGGCGCTGGCCCGGGCGGAGTTGACCCAGAAGGGCAAGCACGCCGGTATCGGGATCGGCCTGTTCGGCGGCGGCGGCGCGCTGGCGTTCTACGGCCTGGGCGCGCTGGTCGTCACGGCGATCCTGCTGCTCGACCTGGTGCTGCCCGCCTGGGCCGCCGCGCTGATCGTCGCGGTGGCTCTCTTCCTGGTTGCCGGCATTCTCGCGCTGGTGGGAAAGAAGCAGGTCAGCCGTGCGGTCCCGCCGATGCCGGCGGCAGCGGTCCGCAGCCTCCGGGCTGATGTGGACACCGTCGCCGCCGCCGTGAAGGACAGGGGCCGGGCATGACAGGCAACGGGAGGGGCGACACCGAGGCCCTCCGCGAGGAGATCCGCCGCACCCGGGTCGAGCTGGGCGAAACGATGGAGGCGCTGGCCGCCAAGGCGGACGTCAAGGCCCGCCTGAAGGAGTCCGCCGAGCAGGCGCGGGAGCGGATGCGCGAGCAGGCGGCGCAGACCATGGCCCGGGTCCGCGGGCAGGCCGCCCGCGGCGCCGAGATGGCACGCGCCCAGGCGTACGACAAGGGCGGCCTGGTCCGCGAGAAGAGCGAGCTGGTTCGACGCAACCCGGTGCCGTGGGCGGCGATCGCCGCCGGCGCGGTGGCCACCGTGGTGGTGCTGATGATCGTGCGGGGGAGGCGTAGGTGAGCAAGAGCATCGGCAGGGTCGCGTACCGGCCGGTCGGCGTGTTGTTGGGTATCGCCGCGGGTACGGTGGCCGGCGCGATCTTCCGGCAGGTCTGGAAGGTCACGGCGGGCGACGGCGAGGCGCCCAACGCCACCGACGAGGACCGCGGCTGGGGCGAGATCCTGGCCGCCGCGGCGTTGCAGGGGGCCATTTTCGCGGTGGTCCGCGCCGCTGTGGACCGGGGTGGAGCGGTCGGCGTGCGCCGGATGACCGGCCACTGGCCGGACTGACCGACATCGACGTGAGGCCCCCTTCCATATCGACGGGAAGGGGGCCTTTCGCACGGCTCCGCACGCCGCCCAGCGACCTCGGGCATCCGTCAGGTCACATGTCGGAGAAATTCGTCGGACAGGTCGTGCAGACTTTTTGCGTACGTGATTTGCTGTTCCACGCTGTTGCGAGATGGCGTGGGTTGAGAGAAGTTCCCTTCGTGGGGGCCGCCTCAGACGCCGCTGCTCGAAAACGGCCAATCGGCCGCACGGCGTGCACGGCCGCCAGTTTTAGAAGGAGATACACATGGCGCAGGGAACCGTGAAGTGGTTCAACGCTGACAAGGGCTTCGGCTTCATCACCGTCGACGGCGGGGGTGCTGACGTGTTCGTCCACTTCTCGGCCATCCAGTCCAGCGGCTACCGCACGCTGGAGGAGAACCAGCGAGTGGAGTTCGAGATCGCCCAGGGTCAGAAGGGCCCGCAGGCCGAGCAGGTCCGTCCCCTCTGACGAGGGTGGCCGGCCCCCGCCGGTCAGTGGACGACCCGGCCAGGGGTCGTTGCAGTAAAGCCCCGTATCCCTTCCGGGATGCGGGGCTTCCCACGTTCATCAGTCAGCGTCGACGGCGCGAGCGCAGGCCCAGCCAGATGACGACCAACCCGGCCAGGGCCACGATCGGGCCGATCACCGCCCAGATCCGCTCGTCGGTCATCGCGCTACCGCTGACGTAGCCGAGGCCCTGCACCGTCCACACCGCACCGATCACCACGGCCAGCAGGCCGAGGGTGAGCGTCAGCCAACCCCTCATCGCGGGCCCTCCTTCCCGGATCGGGCGGCGCGCCGCCCCCGGGTCCCAGCATCGCCGTTGCGGTGGCGCGACGCGAGCACCCGGGGTGGGCGGCTCACCACCGGTCGTGCACCTGCGGGCGGATCAGCTCGTCGTAGACCTCGCGTACGCCAGCCAGTTGCGCGGCCGTGAGCGGCGGCAGGTCGGCCGCGGCGGCGTTGCGCCGGGCCTGCTCGGCGTCGCGGGCGCCGGGGATGACGACTGTGACACCGGTCTGGTCCAACACCCACCGCAGCGCGAACTGCGCCATCGTACGGTCGGAGTCGACCAGCGGCGCCAGCCGACGGACGGCCGCGAGCCCCTGCGCGTAGTCGACGCCGGAGAACGTCTCGCCCACGTCGAACGCCTCGCCGTGGCGGTTGTAGTTGCGGTGGTCGTCGGCGGGGAACTCGGTGTGCTCGTCGTAGCGGCCGGAGAGCAGGCCGCTGGCCAGCGGCACCCGGGCGATGATGCCGACTCCGGCCTGCGCGGCTGCCGGCAGGACGCGCTCCAGCGGCTTGTGCCGGACGGCGTTGAGAATGATCTGGACGCTGGCCACGCCGGGCCGGGCGATGGCGGTGAGCGCCTGGTCGCAGGTCTCCACGCTGACCCCGTACCCCGCGATGGCCTTCTCGGCGACGAGGGTGTCCAGGGCGTCGAAGACCGCGTCGTCGGCGAAGACGGCGGTCGGCGGGCAGTGCAGCTGGACCAGGTCCAGGGTGTCCACTCCGAGGTTGGCCCGGGACCGGTCGGTCCACTGCCGGAAGTGGGCCAGGGTGTACGCCTCCGGCCGCTGCTCGACGCGCCGGCCCATCTTCGTGGCGACGGTCAGGCCTGCGTCGGGCCGGGAGCGCAGGAAGCGGCCGATCAACTGCTCGCTGCGGCCGTCGCCGTACACGTCGGCGGTGTCCAGGAAGGTGACTCCGGCGTCCACGGCGGCGCTGAGCACGGCCATGGCGTCGGCCTCGGTGACCGTGCCCCAGTCGGCGCCGAGCTGCCAGGCGCCCAGGCCAACCACTCCGACAGTCCGGCCGAGCCGGTTGAAGTTGCGCTGTTCCATGCCCCCGAGCCTAGTGATCGGGTTGCCGGCCTGCCAGGCGAGCCGTACCGTCAACAAGACGGACGTACGGTTTGGAGGCGGAGATGTGGGATCCGACGACGTACCTGCGCTACGGCGACGAGCGCTCCCGGCCGTTCCACGACCTGCTCGCCCGGGTCCCCGCCGTGCGGCCCCGGACGGTGGTCGACCTCGGCTGCGGGCCCGGCCAGCTCACCGCGACCCTCGCCGAGCGCTGGCCGGACGCCCGGGTCCGCGGCCTCGACTCCGCGCCGGAGATGATCGACCGGGCGCGCGCCCTGCCGACCCCGGTCGAGTTCGCCGTCGCCGACCTGCGCGACTGGCGCCCGGCCGGCGACGAGGACGTGGTGGTCACCAACGCGGCCCTGCAGTGGGTGCCCGGCCACCAGGAGCTGCTGCGCCGCTGGGCCGCCGACCTGCCCGCCGGCGCCTGGCTCGCCATGCAGGTCCCCGGTAACTTCGACGCCCCGTCGCACCGGGCGCTGCGCGAGGTCGCCGGCCGACCGGCCTGGCGTGCCGAGCTGACCCCGCTGCTGCGCGCCGACCCGGTCGACGACCCGGCCGACTACGCGGAGCTGCTGACCGCCGCCGGCTGCGCGGTGGACGCCTGGGAGACTACCTACGTGCACCTGCTGCCGGCCGAACCCGCCGCCGACCACCCGGTGCTGGCCTGGATGGAGGGCACCGCGCTGCGCCCCGTCCGGGCCGCCCTGGACGCCGCCGGCTGGTCGGCCTTCCGGGCCGAGCTGGGCGTACGGCTCGCCGCCGCGTACCCGGCGCGGCACGGCCAGGTGTCCTTCCCGTTCCGCCGCGTCTTCGTCGTCGCCCGCACCGGCGCTCATGCCCAGGAGAACCCGTGACCGACCTGACCACCTTCATCGCCGGCCTGCCCAAGGTGGAGCTGCACGTGCACCACGTCGGCTCCGCCTCCCCCCACATCGTCGCCGAGCTGGCCGCCCGGCACGAGGGTCGCTCGCCCGTCCCGGCCGACCCGGCGGCCCTGGCCACCTACTTCGAGTTCCGCGACTTCGCCCACTTCGTCGAGGTCTACCTGAGCGTCGTCGACCTCATCCGCGACCCGGAGGACGTCTGGCTCCTCACCCACGAGGTGGCCCGGGAGCTGGCCCGCCAGCAGGTCCGCTACGCGGAGCTGACCATCACCCCGTACTCGCACGTGCGCCGGGGCATCCCCGCGCCGGCGTTCTGCGAGGCGATCGAGGACGCCCGCAAGCGCGCCGCCGCCGACTTCGGCCTTGAGCTGCGCTGGTGTTTCGACATCCCCGGCGAGGCCGGCCTGCCGGCGGCCGAGGAGACGCTGCGCATCGCGCTCGACGAGCGCCCCGACGGGCTGATCAGCTTCGGTCTCGGCGGCCCCGAGATCGGCGTACCCCGGCCGCAGTTCCGGCCCTACTTCGACCAGGCCCGCGCGGCCGGGCTCCGCTCGGTGCCGCACGCGGGCGAGACCACCGGCCCGCAGACCATCTGGGACGCGCTGAACGAGCTGGGCGCCGAGCGGATCGGGCACGGCATCTCCGCCGCCAAGGACCCGGAGCTGCTCGCGTACCTGGCCGAGCGGCAGATCGGGATGGAAATCTGCCCGACGTCCAACGTACGGACCCGGGCGGTGGCCAGTCTCGACGAGCACCCGCTGCCCCGGCTGGTCGAGGCCGGGCTGCTCGTCACCATCAACTCCGACGACCCACCGATGTTCGGCACCACCCTCAACGACGAGTACGCGGTGGCCGCCCGGCTGCTCGGGGCGGGCCCCGGGGAGCTGGCCGCCCTGGCCCGCAACGCGGTGACCGCGTCCTTCCTCGACCCGGCCGGCAAGCAGCGGATCACCGCCGAGATCGAGGCGTACGTCGCCAGCGCCGGCTGACGCCGGTCGGGCTGGGCCGCTCGGGTGAGCGGGGCGCGCGGCGGGAGCGTGGCCGAGGAGGCGCTGCCGTCCTGGATCGCCCCGGTCACCATCACGCTCGGCGTGTTCAGCCTGCTCGCGC
>NZ_JBFAPG010000457.1:0-5193 GCF_040675595.1 Micromonospora sp. NPDC049580 | reverse complement strand
GAACGGCTCGGTACGCGCCGGCAGCTCGGCGTCGGCGCTGCCGAAGTAGAGCTTCTTGGGCTCCATGAAGACCACCGGGTCGGGATCGTCGATCGCCTCACGCAGCAGCGAGTACGCGTCCTCGACGGTCGCCGGGGTGACGACCTTCAGGCCGGGGGTGTGCGCGTAGTACGCCTCGGACGAGTCGCAGTGGTGCTCCACCCCGCCGATGCCGCCGGCGTACGGCACCCGGATGACGATCGGCACGCTGAGCTTGCCCCGGGTGCGGTTGCGCAGCTTCGCCACGTGCGAGGCGATCTGCTCGAACGCCGGGTACGCGAACGCGTCGAACTGCATCTCGACCACCGGCCGCAGCCCGGACATGGCCAGGCCGACGGCGAAGCCGACGATGCCGGCCTCCGCGAGCGGGGTGTCGAAGCAGCGCTTCTCGCCGAAGCGGGCCTGCAGCCCGTCGGTGATCCGGAAGACGCCGCCGAGCTGGCCGACGTCCTCGCCGAAGACGACGACTCGCTCGTCGGCCGCGAGGGCGTCGGCGAGCGCGGTGTTGAGCGCCTTCGCCATGGTGGTGGCCATCAGTCGTCACTTTCCTCGTCGCGCGCGGCGGCCAGCTCGGCGCGGACCTGCTCGCGCTGCTCGACGAGCTGCGGGGTGGGCTCGGCGTAGACGTGGTCGAAGAGGCTCAGCGGGTCGACAGTGGGCTGGGTGTTCATCCGGGTACGCAGGTCCGCCGCGTACGCCTCGGCCTGCTCGGCGACCTCGGCGACCGCCGCGTCGTCGAGCACGCCACGGGCGCGCAGGTACGTCTCCAAGCGGGCGAGCGGGTCGCGGTCGCGCCAGGCGTCGACCTCGGCGCCGTCGCGGTAGCGGCTGGCGTCGTCGGCGTTGGTGTGCGGCTCCATCCGGTAGGTGTGCGCCTCCACCAGGAACGGCCCGTTGCCGGCGCGGGCGTGCGCGACCGCGCGGGTCAGCACGGCGAGCACCGCGACCGGGTCGTTGCCGTCGACCTGCTCGCTGGGCACCCCGTAGCCGACGCCCTTGTACGCCAGCGACGGCGCGGCGGTCTGCCGCGACAGCGGGACGCTGATGGCATACCGGTTGTTCTGGACGAAGTAGACGACCGGCGCTTTGAACACGGCGGCGAAGTTGATGCCCTCGTGGAAGTCGCCCTCGCTGGTCGCGCCGTCGCCGATGAAGGCCAGCGCCACCGTGTCGCGCCCCTGGTACGCCTCGCCGTACGCGAGACCGGCGGCGTGCACGCACTGGGTGGCGAGCGGGGTGCACTGCGGCGCGGTGCGTACCTCGGTGGGGTCGTAACCGCAGTGCCAGTCGCCGCGCAGCAGGGTGAGCACCTCGACCGGGTCGATGCCCCGGGCAACCAGCGCCATCGATTCACGGTAGGTGGGGAACACCCAGTCGGTGTCGCGGACGGCGAGCACGGCGGCGACCTGGCACGCCTCCTGGCCCCGCGACGACGGGTAGACGGCGAGGCGGCCCTGCTTGGTCAGCGCGGTCGCCTGGGTGTCGAACCGGCGGCCGAGCACCATCCGGCGGTACAGCTCGCGCAGCGCCTCGACGGGCGGCTCCGGGTAGTCGGTACGGGCCGGCAGCGGCGTACCGGTCGGATCGAGCAGGCGGACCGGTTCGGCGTCCGGCAGCAGCGGGCGCGCCGGGTCGGGCGGGGTGACCGTCCGACGGGCGCGCGGGGATGCCCTGCGGACCGCCTGGGGTGTGGTCGTCACGGCGGGACCTCCTGGGACGTGTGGTGAGCCTATGCTTCCGCCTGACGGATGATTGACTCAAGATCCACGCAGAAGGCGGGACGTCTGGCATGTGGGAGGCGCGTCGGTGAGCCAGGAGAACGGAGACGGAGCGAGCCGGGGAACCGGATCGGGACGATCGGCCCGAGCCATGGACGAGGTCGACCGGCGGATCCTGGACGAGCTGGTCCGCGACGGGCGCACGTCGGTGCGCACCCTGGCCGAGCGGATCCACATCTCGCGCACCAACGCGTACGCCCGGGTGGAACGCCTGCTGCGCGAAGGCGTGATCACGGGCTTCCGGGCGCAGGTGGCGCCCGAGGCCGCCGGGTTGGGCACGTCGGCGTACATGGCGTTGACGATCGAGCAGAACACCTGGCGGGAGGTGTCGGCCGAGCTGGCCCAGGTGCGCTACGTCGAGCACGTCGCGCTCCTCAGCGGCGAGCACGACGTGCTGGCCCTCGTTCGGGCGCCGGACAACGCCGCCCTGCGCGACGTGGTGCTCGACCGGGTGCAGCGCATCGCCGGGGTGCTGTCGACGCGGTCGTGGCTGGTCTTCGAGGAGTTCGACGGCACGCAGAGCCCGTGGCAGTAGCGCGAGCCTCGCCGGTCACCGCTCCGGCGGGGCCTCCAGACCCTCGGAGTCGGCCAGCTCCAGCAGGGGCTCCAGCGAGTGCCGATCCCCGTCCAGGCCGGCGTGCGGATCGCCGCGCTCGGCGAACCGGGCCGGCACGGTGAGCACGTCGAAGTCCTCCGGACGGGCGTCGTCCAGCTCCGCCCAGTCCAACGGCGCCGACACGAGCGCCCGAGGCGTCGGCCGGATCGAGTACGCCGACGCCATCGTGTGGTCCCGCGACATCTGGTTGTAGTCGACGAAGACCGGCCGGTCCCGCTGCTCCCGCCACCAGGTGGTGGTGACCAGCTCCGGCAGCCGGCGCTGCATCTGGAGGCCCAGCGCGAGCACCGCCCGGCGGCACTCGCCGAAACTCCACCTCGGCTCGATCGACAGGTAGACGTGCAGGCCCCGCCCGCCGGTGGTCTTCGGATAGCCGGTCATGCCCAGCTCGGCGAGGAACGCCCGCACCTCCCGGGCCACCGGCACCACCTGCTCGAAGCCCACGCCGGGCATCGGGTCCAGGTCGATGCGCAGCTGATCGGGGCGCTCCACGTCGGCGGCGGACACCGGCCACGGGTGGAAGCGCAGGGTGCCCAGGTTGGCGGCCCAGATCACCACGGCCAGCTCGCTCGGCGCGACCTCGTCGGCGGTCCGGCCGCTGGGGAAGGTGATGTGCGCCGTGCGCACCCACGCGGGCGCGCCCGCCGGCAGCCGCTTCTGGTAGAACGCGTCACCGCGGTTGGTCTGCCGGGTGGCGATCGTCGCGCCCTCGAAGACGCCGCGCGGCCAGCGTTCCAGCATGGTCGGCCGGTCGCGCAGCGCCCGCAGGATGCCGTCGCCGACCGCCAGGAAGTAGCGGACCACGTCCAGCTTGGTCAGTCCGCGTTCCGGGAAGTACGGCTTGTCGGGGCTGGAGACGCGGACCAGCCGCTCCCCCACCTGGATCTCCTCCGCCGCCGTGGCCACGCCCCCGAGGGTACGACGTGGAGGCGGGCCCGGTGGGCTACCGGCCGGGGACCAGCGTGGCGGGCTGCTGCGGCAGTTCCTCCGTCGGGCCGCCGACCGACACCGGCTGCGTCCCGGGTGGCTCCTCGGCCACCGCGGTCTGCTGCTCGACCGGCACCGTCCGCGTCGTGCGGCGGGCCACGAAGCCCGGCGTCCAGTCCTTCAACCGCAGAGCCGGCCGCTCGACGAGCTTCCACGACACGAACGCGGCGGCGAAGGCGACCGCGACCGACATCGCCGCGAACGGCACGTACCCCCAGCGGCTCCAGCCCAGGCTCGCCATCACCTGCTGGAAGACGAACCCGTAGATGTAGATGCCGTACGAGTAGTCGTTCTTGCGGCCCACCCAGTGCAGCTGGCGCGGCATCCGCACCGACAGCCACACCAGCAGGTACGCGAACGCCGGCAGCCCGATGACGAAGAAGCCGCCGAAGAGCAGGGACAGCCCCAGCGCCACGGCCGAGCCGATGCCCAGCGCGTCGTTGATCGGCACCCGCTCCCGGTAGAGATCCAGCGTCGCGCCGAACGCGAACAGGAAGCCCAGGTAGACGATGTAGTGGAAGCTCATCACGCCCACCAGGGGCGAGTCGAACGACCAGCTCGCCGTGGACGCCGGCCCGCTGAACTGCCCGGAGCTCACCCAGTCCTGCAGGATGCTCAGGTAGAGCGCGACGGTCAGGAACAGCACGAACCGGCGGGCGTTGCGCAGCACCGCGGTGATCGCCAGGACGCCCACCACGACGTAGCAGAACATCTCGTACTTGAGCGACCACAGGGCGCCGTTGAAGACGCTGGAGCCGCTCTTCTCACCCCACGGGGTGGTCGGCTTGAGCAGGTCCTGAATGCCGTACTGACGGACACCGGTCCACCAGTTGGCCTGCAGGTAGGCCAACGGGCCGCCGCGGTCCCAGGGGTTGTCGAAGAGGCCGGCGGTGGTGCCGTGCTCGCGCAGCGCCACCAGTGGGGCCACCACCAGCGCGGTGATCAGCAGGCAGACCCAGAGCCCGGGGAAGATGCGCAGGGCCCGGTGCCAGGCGTAGCGGATGATGCCGGTACGCCTGGCGCTGCGGGTGATGAGCAGGCCGGAGAGCACGAAGAAGCCGTACACGGCCATGGTGCCGACGTTGGTCTGCCGACCGGTGATGTGGTAGCCGAGGTCGTTGGCCCCGAAGCCGAGCGGCTTGGAGTGCGACAACACGACGCCCACGGCGAGGCAGAGCCGGATCAGCCCGATGCCGTTGCTGCGGCCGGAGAGCAGATCGGCGAGCGTGCCACGGGAGCGGACGAGGGCGGGGGTAGTCATGCGGTCAGGAACCTCTCGACCATCAGGCGGGCACCTCGGCGCCGGCGTGCTCCCACAACTGCTTCATCTCGGTGTGCAGATCTTCGCTCGGCGACCAGCCGAGCACCTCGGCGGCCAGCCCGACGTCCAGCCGCTGCCAGTTCGTCTCGGCCGGGCCGGTGCGTTCCGCCTCGACCAGGTCGGTCGGCACCTCACTCACGTCGATGAGGAGCTGGACCATATCACGCGCGCTGGCGGCCACCCCCCGACCGATGTTGATCACGTGGCCGGCCGCCCCGGGGCGGGTCGCGGCCAGCAGCACGGCGGCGACGACGTCGCTGAGGCCGACGAAGTCACGCCGCGAACCCAGCGGAGCCAGCTCCAGCCGGGCCCGCTCACCGGCGCGCTGGGCGTCGCGCAGCCGACCCGCGACCACCCCAAGCTGCGCTGCACCACGGCGGTCGCCGAGGCCGACCGGCAGGGCCTGATCGAGGGCGTCACGCTGCGGGTCGGCAACGTCATCGGCGCCGGCC
>NZ_JBFAPG010000456.1:0-5209 GCF_040675595.1 Micromonospora sp. NPDC049580 | reverse complement strand
CGCCGGCCTGGGCCGAGGGCACCACCTACCAGGCAGGCGCGGTGCAGGCGACCAGCGCGACGGCGTTGGCCGAGGGCACGGCCGCCATGCTGCTGGGGACGAAGGCGACGGCGGCCGTGACGGTCATCGCCGCCCCGGCCACCACTGCGAAAATCCGACGGCTTTTCATGGCTCACTCTCCGGCTTCGGCGACCCGTGACCTCCACATATTGACGTTCGTGTGGCTTAATAGCAAGGGTTGTTTACAGATAGCGGGCGGGTCGTCGCCGACGCCGGCGGCTCCGGGGCGCCCAGCCGTGTCCGGGGCCGCCGAGGGGACCGGTGCCCGGGTGCCGCGGCGACCGCCTCGACAGGCGGTGGCGACTGTCGTGCTGGATACTTCCCCGATGACCAATCCTGACCTCGATCCGGACGTCTATCCACCCCTCGATCCTCGCGAGCCCGTTCCGGAGACCGCCGAAGAGCTGCTTCCCGGTACGCCGAATGAACTGCCGGCCGCGCCGACTGAACCGATGCCCGACGACGGCGAGCCCGGAGGCGTACCCGAGCCGGCGTGACAGTCGTCCGGCAGCGCTGTCCCGCCCCGCTGTGAGACGTCAAGGACTCGGGTGGGACCCGCGCATGGTCGCCGACCGAGGCGTGAGATACGTTGGCGATCATCGATACATGGCGGGATCGTCGACGTATGACAGGCGTGTTCCCGTCCTCGCTGATCCGCCGCCTACTGCCGGGTCTGCTGGCCGCCGTCGTGGTGTCGACGGCGGTGCTCACCACCGCGATCAGCGCCGCTCCGGCAGCCGACGCCGGGGCCGCGCCGCCGGCCGCGTACCCCGGAATCGTCCCGGCCCCCGGCGGGCCCGCGGCGCCGACCGCGACCGCGCCTCCGACGCCAACCACGGCGCCCAGTACGCCGAGCACCTCGCCCTTCCCGCCGAGCGCGCCCACGAACCTGACCGCCAGCGAGGTCCGGACCGGGTCGGTCACCCTCACCTGGACGGCCGCCAGGCCGGGCTGTTGCGCCGTCACCGGGTACGACATCACGTACTACCAGGCGTTCGACGACGTCATCTACAGCGCCAGCGTCGGGGCCGTCACCACCACCACGATCAGCAACTACCTCCGGCCGGGCAAGCAGTACTCGTTCCGGGTGGCCGCGCGGGACAGCCTGGGACACCGCTCGGCCTCGACAGACGCGCTGACCGTGGTCACCCCGGTGACGGACACCGGCCCGGACACCACCCCGCCGAGCGCCCCGCAGAACCTGACCGTCGGCGAGGTGACTGCCTCGACCGCCATGCTGTCCTGGTCGCCGTCGACGGACAACGTCGGCGTGCTCGGGTACAACGTCTACCAGTTCGACGGTTGGTTCACCTCGACGCTGATCGCCACCGTGCCGGGAACGACGTACACGGCGTCGCTACCCCCGTCGACGCCGCTTCGCAACCTGTTCTACGTACGGGCCCGGGACGCGGTGGGCAACGTGTCGATCGCGTCCAACACGGTCGCCCTGCCCACGACGTCCACTCCGCCGCCCCCGCCGCCCCCGACCTGCCGGGTCACCTACCGGAACCAGTCCGAGTGGCACGGCGGCTTCGTGGCCACGGTGACGGTCCAGAACACTGGCGCGGCACCGGTCGACGGCTGGATCGTCACCTTCAGCTTCCCGGGAGACCAGCAGGTCATCTCGGGGTGGAACGCCACGGTCGGCCAGACCGGCGCCACCGTGACCGCCCGTAACGTCGACTGGAACCGCGTCCTCGCGCCGAACGGCTCGGCGAGCTTCGGCGTCCAGGGGCGGTGGAGCACCAGCGACGCGCCGCCGACCAGCTTCTCGTTGAACGGCGCTCCCTGCGCGGTGGGCTGAGCGCGTCCCCATTGGAGGATTCTCGTGAGCACACCCCACCGCCGCCGCAGAGCACTGCTCGGGGCTGTCACGGCCGGCATCCTCGCCGCCTCGACCACATTCGGCGGTACGACCGCGCCGGCCTCCGCTGCGAACACGCTCAGCATGCGGGGCGCCGACGTCTCCTCGTTGCAGCGCAGCCTCGATCTGGGCGCCAGGTACTACGACGCCGGCGGTGTCGCCCGCGACCCACTGGACATCCTGAAGTCCGTCGGCGTCAACTACGTCCGACTGCGCGTCTGGAACAACCCGATCAGCGGCTACAACAACAAGAGCCGGGTCTTGGCCCAGGCGAGGGCGGCCAGGGCGAAGGGCCTCAAAGTGCTCATCGACTTCCACTACTCCGACACCTGGGCCGACCCCGGCAAGCAGTACAAGCCGGCCGCCTGGGTCGGCCACAGCTTGAGTCAACTGCGCACCGACGTCTACACCTTCACCTACGACGTCTGCTCCAGCCTCCGAGGGCAGGGCACCCCACCGGACAGTGTGCAGATCGGCAACGAGATCAACGTCGGGATGCTGTGGGACGAGGGCAAGGTCGTCAACAACGACTTCGCCCCGCTGGCCGGCTTGCTCAAGCAGGGCTACAACGCGACCAAGGCGTGCGGCAGCGGCATCCCGGTGATGATCCACACCGCCGACGCCGACAGCAACGCCAACGCGCGATGGTTCTACGACGGCATCCGCGCCCAGGGTGTGCAGTGGGACATCACGGCCCTGTCGTACTACTGCATGTGGCACGGGACCCTGGCGAACCTCTACAACAACATCGTCGACCTGCGCGGCCGCTACGGGAAGCCGGTGGTGATCGTGGAGACCGCGTACCCCTTCACCCGGAACAACGCGGACAGCGAGCCGAACGCCATCGGCGACGCGACCTGTGACGGCATCAGCGCGACCTGGTCCGGGCAGGCCCAGGAGTTCGACTGGGTCCAGAACACGGCCCGCAACGCGGGAGCCGTCGGTGTCTTCTACTGGGAGCCGACCTGGTACGCCGTCAACGGCAACGGCTGGGATCCGGCCAACATCAACGGCACCGGAAACCAGTGGGACAACATGGCGGTCTTCGACTGGTCCGGGCGGGTGAACCCGGGCGTGCGCTGGACGCCCTGACCCGTCGCCCGACGCGCGCGACCGCGGTCAGGATCGCTTCCGGAATGGGGCGAGGACGGCGCGGATCTGGTCGGCCGCGCCCCAGTCGTCGCCGAACTGGGCCAGCACGGCGAGGTGTTGCCGCAGCTGGATGATCGGCATGCGGGCCTGCCAACCGCTGTCGAGCGAGGTCAGCTCCGCGTAGACCTCGAACATCCGTCGCGCCTCGGGCGGAGGCGAGGTGGACCACACGTGGGCGAGGTCGACCTCGGCCCACACGTACGACACGGCCGGATCGATCAGCGCGGGCTGCCCGTCCGGAGTGGCCAGGATGTTCTGTACCCACAGGTCGCCGTGCGTCAGGCAGGCCGGCCGGTCCGGCAGCAGGTCGGGCAGCCGGTGACACAACCGCTCCAGCGCCGTCCGGTCGCCCGCGTCCAGTGCCGCCTCGACGCGCGGCTGCCCGAGCCACCGAAGCAGCCGGTGCTGTGCGAAGAAGGCGTAGCCGTCGTCATTCCAGGTATTGATCTGGCGGCGACGGCCCAGCCAGTTGTCGTGGTGCCAGCCGAAGCGAGGATGGGTCGTGCTCATGTGCATGCGCGCGAGGACGTGGGCGAACTGCTCCCAGAAGACCTCGCTGCGCGGCCTCGGCCCCAGCATCGACAAGACGAGCAGTTCCTGGTCCGCCAGGATCACCTCGGGTGTCGCCACACCGCCGAGTTCGCGGAGGGCGGCCAGCCCTTCGGCCTCCGCGACGAAGACGTCGTCGGCCGGAGCGTCGGCGAAGGCCTTGACGAACACCGGCGGCGCGTCCCGGCGGGTGGCGATGCCCGCGAGCGCAGCGATCCCGCCCGTCACCGGTTCCACTGTGACGATGTCGCGCATCCTGGGCCGGAGCAGACGCTCCAGCAGGACCGTCGTCGAGCGCATCAGGTCCGACTCCTCGGGTGCGGCGGTTCACGTCGCGCGCAATCCTAGGTGGCGGATGCCCGCCTCCCGAACGATCGACGATCGACGATCGTCTTCCGGCCCGCTTCCGCCGACGGGTCAGGGTGTCAGGCCGGCCTGGATCGCCAGGATGGCGGCGCCCACTCGGTCACGGCTGCCGGTCTTGGCCAGCACATTGGTGACGTGGGTCTTGACGGTGCTCATCGAGAGGAAGAGGCGCTCGGCGATCTCGTTGTTGTTGAGCCCGGCACCGATCAGGGCGAGCACGTCGGTCTCCCGCGGGGTCAGCTGGTAGACCGCCAGGTCCACGCGGGTGGCCGGCCCGATAGCGCGTACCCGGTCGAGAACGGCGCCGGTGACCTCGGCGGAGAGGATCGCCTCGCCGGCGGCGACGGTGCGTACCGCGGCGATCAGATCGGCTGCGCTGCACCGCTTGAGGAGGAACCCGCGCGCGCCGGAGGCGATGGCGTCCAGGACGTAGGCGTCGTCGTCGAAGGTGGTCACGACGATCACGGCCGGGGCGTGCGGGATCGCGGCCAGCTCGCGGGTGGCCTGCAGACCGTCGAGCACCGGCATGCGGATGTCCACGAGGGCGACGTCGATGCGGGGGTCGCGACGCACGGCGTCGAGGAACTGCCGGCCGTCGGCGGCCTCGGCGGCGACGTGGATGTCGGGTTGGGACCGCAGGATCAGGCCGAAGCCGTCGCGGACCAGCTGCTGGTCGTCGACGATCGCTACCCGGATCACGGGTTCGCCACCGGCAGGGTGACCTGCACCAGGGTGCCGCCGCCGGGTCGCCGCGTCAGCTCCCAGCTTCCACCGCGCGCCCGCACGCGCTCCTCGATGCCCAGCAGGCCCGAACCGCGCCTGGGTGTCTGGGGCGGCCCGACGCCGTCGTCGCTGACCCGTAGACGGGCGTGGTCGCCGACGCGGACCAGTTCGATCCAGGCCGCTGTGGCCTTCGCGTGGCGGGCGATATTGGTGAGGGCCTCCTGGGCGATGCGGTAGGCGGTCAACACGCCGATCTCGTCCAGACCCGGCTCCGGGTCCACACGTACCCGTACCGCCACGCCCTGCTGGCGCAGCGGCTGCGCGAGCAGCTCGTCGATATCGGACAGGCGGGGCGGCGCGCTCACCGCGATCGCCGCGTGCGGATCGCGCAGGTGCACGACGAGCGTGTCCAGTTCGCTCAGCGCGGTGCGGCCGCTGCCCGCGATCGCCCGCAGCGCCGCCCCCGGGTCGGCGCTGAGCTGGCCCGCCTCGGCC
>NZ_JBFAPG010000455.1:0-5214 GCF_040675595.1 Micromonospora sp. NPDC049580 | reverse complement strand
GGCCGCCCGGTCGGGCGGCCCCTCGCAGGTCAGGCCGGCAGGTCGGCCTCGCTGCGGGCCACCACCGCGTCCCCGAGCACCAACAGGTCGATCTCCTTGGCCCGTACGAAGGTGTCGACCGCGTCGGCGGCCGAGTTCACGATCGGGTCACCGGCCAGGTTGAAGGACGTGTTGACCACCGCCGGCACGCCGGTGAGCTGCCGGAACTGTTCGATCAGCGCCCAGTAGCCGGGGTTGGTGTCGCGGTGCACGGTCTGCGGGCGGGCGGAGCCGTCCACGTGGGTCACCGCCGGAACCCGCAGCCGGGCGTCCGGGCGCAGCGACGCGGCGGCCAGCATGAACCTCGACGGTTCGCCGACCGGCCCCTCGATCAGCTCCGACACGTGCTCGGCGAGGATGCTGGGCGCCACCGGACGCCACATCTCCCGGCCCTTGAGCACGTTGAGCCGTTCCAGGTTGCGCCGGGATCGCGGATCGGCCAGCAGGCTGCGCGCGCCGAGCGCCCGCTGCCCGATCTCACCCCGGCCGCGCGCCCAGCCCACGATCCGACCCCGGGCGAGTTCACCGGCGACCGAGCGGGCCAACTCGTCGTCGCCGAGGCGGCGGTGCACCATGCCGGCGCGCGCGGCCGCCGCCTCGCCGGCCTCCGTGGTGATCGGCTGACCCCAGTACGCGTGGTCGAGGCGGGTGGGCGTGAACTCCCCGCACTCCCGCGCCGCGACCAGCGCCGCCCCCAGGGACACCCCCGCGTCGGTGGGCACCGGCGGGACGTAGACGCGGTCGAAGAGTCCACTGCGGAGCAGCACGCCGATCATCGTGCAGTTCATCGCCACCCCGCCGGCGAGCGCCAGCACCGGGGTGTCCACCCGCCGACGCAGGTCGGCGGCCAGGGACAGCACCGTCTCCTCCAGCCCCTGCTGGATCGTCGCGGCGAAGTCCGCGTACGCGATGGGTTCCTCGCCGGTGCGCGGCGCGTACGGGAACAGCTTGCCGAACTCGGGTTTGAGCGACTCGGCGACGGCCGGGTAGTAGGCCATCAGCGGGCCGAGCGTCGCGGCGCGTCGGGTGGGGACCTCGGCGGTGGGCGTGCCGCGGACCAGCTCGTACCCGCCGGGAACTCCTCGCACCGGCGCTCCGGGACCGGGTCTGCCGTAGGCGGCGAGGCCCATCAGCTTGCCGGTGCCCCAGTAGCCCAGCCCGGCCCACTCGGCGGCGGCGTTGTAGTAGAAGCCCAGCGACTGCTCCACGGGCCACTCCCGCAGGATCTCGATCTCGCCGTCGGCGTACCGGCCGAACGAGGTCGACTGCGTCTCGCCGGCGCCGTCGAGGACCAGGACGGCGGCCTCGTCGCAGTCGCAGCTGTACGCCGCGCTGGCGGCGTGCGCGACGTGGTGCGGCACCCAGCGGACCGCCGGCATGCTCAGGTCCTCGTCGTCGGGAAAGAGCATCGCCCGCAGCCCCTCGGTGGTGAACCGTCGGTTGCGGCCCAGCGGGATGTCCCGGAAGTCCCAGCCGATGGCGACGGTGTCCACCTCCTGCGGGGCGATGCCCGCCATCGCCAGGCACGCGGCGACCGCCTCGGCGGGCGGCTGGCCCACCGCGTGCTTGCGGCGGCTGACCCGCTCCTGCTCGACCAGGGCGCAGAGCGCGCCGTCGCGGACCAGCGCGGCGCTGGAGTCGTGGAAGCCGATGTTCACCCCGAGTACGTAACGCGCCGACATGGTCGGCCTCCCTTCCGATCTCTGGCGGTCATCCGGCCTGTCGGGCCTCGTCGAGGGCGAGCACGGCGCGGACGATGTTGTGGTAGCCGGTGCAGCGGCACAGGTTGCCCTTGAGGGCGTGCCGCACGTCGTGCTCGGTGAGCGGCCCCGGGTTCTCCTGGAGCAGGCTCACCACCGCGAGGACCATCCCCGGGGTGCAGAAGCCGCACTGCAGGGCGTGGTGCTCCCGGAACGCCTCCTGCACCGGGTGCAGCCGGTCGCCGTCGGCAAGCCCCTCGGCGGTGCGGATGTCGGCGCCGTCGGCCTGCGCGGCCAGCAGAGTGCACGACTTGACCGACCGACCGTCGAACAGCACGGTGCAGGCACCGCAGGAGGAGGTGTCGCAGCCCACCGTCGCGGCCGTCAGCCCCAACTCCTCGCGCAGCAGGTGGACCAGCAGGGTGCGCGCCGGCACCCGGCGGCTCTCCGGGCGGCCGTTGACGGTGGCGGTGACGGCGACGGTCGTCGTACCGGGCCGGGCGTCGATGCTCATCGTGGTTCCTCCACAGTGGCGCCGGAATCGGTCAGGGCACGGGCCACCAGCATCCGGCTGAGGTGCCGCCGGTACGCGACCGAGGCCCGCCCGTCGTCGGGCGGGTCGCACCCCTCGTCGGCCCGCGCCGCCGCGACCGCGACACCGGCGCCCTGCGCGAGAGCCGACTCGACCCCGTACGCCCGCCGGATGGTCGGACCCATCCCGGCCAGCGCCACCCGGGAATCGGCGACGGCGACGGCCACCAGGGACCACTCCAACGCCGGCCGGGCGAACGTCCGGTAGCGCCACCGCGCCGGGCCGGGCAGCGGCACCCGGACCTCGGTGACGAGTTCGTCGGGCCGGCAGACCGTCACACCCGGCGCGACGGCCAGCTCGGCGACGGGCACCTGCCGTACGCCGGTCGCGCTGCGCAGCACCACCACGGCGTCCAGCGCGACCAGGGCCAGCGGCACGTCCGCGGCCGGGTCGGCCTGCGCGAGCGCCCCACCCACGGTGCCCAGGTGTCGCACCTGCGGGTCACCGACCGCCGCGGCCGCGACCGCCAGCAGCGGGGCGTGCCGGTCGACCAGCGGGTCGTCGAGCAGCCGGTGGTAGCGGGTCAGCGCGCCGACAGCCAGGTGGTCGTCGCGGTGCGCCACGTACGACAGTTCGGTGACCCGGCCGAGGTCCAGCAGGGTGTCGACGCGGTCCCGGCGCAGCTTGAGCGCCGGCAGCAGCGACTGCCCGCCGGCCAGCGGCCGCAGCTGGTCGCCGTACGCCTGGCGCAGCTCCAGCGCCTCGGTGAGGTCCCGGGCCCGGTGGTAGTGCACGCTCGCCGGGATCACGGGCCGGCCGCCGACCAGGTGGGCACCGGGCTGCGGTGCGTGGCCCGCAGGATGGTGTCGATGAGCTGGTTGCGGCGTGCCAGCAGGTAGAAGTGCCCGCCGGGGAAGGTGTGCAGGGTGAACCCGCCCCGGGTGCGCGTCGCCCAGTCGCCGGCCTCGTCGGCGGTGACCTCGGGGTCGTCCGCGCCGACGCAGGCCAGCACCGGCGCTCGCAGCGGCACGGGTGGTTGCGGGCGGTACGTCTCGGCGATCCGGTAGTCGGCGCGCAGCACCGGCAGCGCGATGGCGCGTACGCCCTCGTGGTCGAGAGCCTCGCGGCCGGTGCCGCCGAGGCGGCCGGTCTCCGCCCACAGCGTGTCGTCGTCGGCCAGGTGCACGCTTGTGGCGCGCAGCCGGCCCGGCCCGGGGCGACCCGAGACGACCAGCGCCCGCAGCACGCTGCCGGGCCCGTCCAACCGGCGTGCCGTCTCGTACGCCACCGACGCGCCGAGGCTGTGCCCGAACAGGACGACAGGCGCGTCGGCCGGCAGCGCCCGCACCGCCTGCGCGACACCCTCGGCCAGGCTCGGCAGGTCGGCCGCGAACGGCTCCGCCGACCGGTCCATCCGGCCCGGATACTGCACGCCGTGCACCTCGACGTCGTCGGGCACCTGCGCCGACCACGACCGGTAGAACGCGGCGTTGCCGCCGGCGTGCGGGAAGCAGACGAGACGCAGCCCGGGCCAGCGCAGCGGCCGGAAGCAGCGCAGCCACGTCCGCGCGACGGGGGTCACGGACGCGCTCCGATCGGCTGCGGTTCCGCGCCGACCGGCGGGTCGACCGCCCCGGCCGCGGCGTCGGCCAGCTCGGCCACGTCGGACGCCACGAACATCCGCGGCGGTACGGAGTGCACCAGCTCGGGTGGCCCCAGCCGGGCCGTGACGTCCTGCCACAGCTGGCACAGGCTCAGGTGGTACTGGCCGTGGCGGGCCAGCTTCCTCCCGCCCAGTGCCGCGGCGTGCAGGTTGCCCAACGCGTACCCGACACCGGCCGGCCAGACCTCCTCGAAAACCCTGCGATAGCTGGGCGCCACCGCGTCGGCCAGCGGCTGCGCGCTCGGCACGTCCAGGTGGTCCGGTTCGTGGCCGTCGCCGTCGGCGAAGTGCGGTCGGCCCACGCCCCGGTCCTGCACCTGCTGCGGGAAGTCCGGCCGAGGGCTCCACACCGTGGGCCCGTGCGTGCCGACGAGGGTCAGGTTGCCGGCCTCGGTGCCGATGGTCACCCGGTGCAGCAGGTGCGCGTAGTTGTCCGGGTCCGCCGGGTCCATCTGGTTCTGCACCCGCAGGGTCAGCGGCACACCGGCGAGCACCCCGTCGAGGCTGCGGAACGGCACGTCCACCCGGGACAGCCGGCGTACCTGCTCGGGCAGTTCGACCGCCGGGCCCAGGCCCCACGGTCGGACGCCGCCGAGGGCCTGACCGAGGATGTCCAGCAGCGCGTACGCGACCTGGAAGCCGCAGGCCGCGTCGACGTAGCGGGCCGGCTGCCGGGCCAGCAGCGCCCGGGCGGCGGCGAGGAACCGGCGCACCGGCGCGGTGTGCACGTAGAACGAGTTCAGGTGGTAGACGACCCCGGCCCGGCCGGCGGTGCGCAGGCACTCGACCAGCTCGTCGTGGTGCAGCGGATGCTCCTGCAGCACGTGCAGGCCGCGCCGCATCAGCGCCCGGGCCACCTCGCCGCCCGGCCCGCCCAGCAGGCCACCACGGATGACCACGCAGGCCAGCGTCACGTCCTCGGGGACCTGGGCGACGTCGGTCCACAGCGGCACCCCGTAGTGCCGGGCACAGGCCACCGACCGCGCGCTGCCCCCGGCGAGGATCCCGGCCAGCTCGAACGGAAAGTCCGGCTGCCGGAACGCCTGCAGGTACACCTGGCCGAACTTGGTGCCGGCGACCAGCACTCTCGGTTTCACGCCACCCCCTCCTCGATCAGGTCGTACGACCCCAGCGGGCCGTCCTCGACGCGCAGCGACGTGACCGCCGGACTCGTGCGCAGCACGTCCACCGCCCAGGCCGGGTCCACCGCCTCGGCCAGGTGGTGCACGCCCGGTGGCAGTCGCCCTCGGCGCCCTGGCGGTCGCCGCCGGCGACGTGCC
>NZ_JBFAPG010000454.1:0-5216 GCF_040675595.1 Micromonospora sp. NPDC049580 | reverse complement strand
CCGGGACGGGTTCGGCCGCCGCTGACCGTCTAGACCTTCGTCAGCAGCTCCTGCATCTGGGTGATCTCGGCCTGCTGATCCGTGATGATCTTCGCCGCCAGAGTCTTGGCATCCGGGTTGCTGCCCTGCGCCGTCTCCTGCTGGGCCATGCTGATCGCACCCTGATGGTGGCTGATCATCATGGTGAGGAACTGCTTGTCGAACTCAGCACCCTTGGCCTTCGCCAGTTGGGTCATGTCCGCGTCGGACATGACGCCGGCCATCGCGCCGTGGCCCATGCCCATGTCCATGCCGCTCGCGCTGGCCATCGGGGCCGGCCTGCCCCAGGCGGTCAGCCACCCGTTCATGGTGTCGATCTCAGGCTGCTGCGCCTGCTTGATCTTCGTGGCGAGCGCCTTGACGTCGCTGCTGGCGGCCCGGGTATCGGCCAGCGACGCCATCTCGATCGCCTGCCGGTGGTGGACGACCATCATGTGAGCGAACATCACGTCCGCGTCGTTGAATACCGCGCTCGCCGAGGCCGCCGGCGCGCTGGTGCCCATGCCGGAGCCGTGGCCCATCCCGGAGCCCGTGGAGTCATCGCCGCCGCAGGCCGACAGCAGCACCGCAGCGGTCACCGCCACGCCGGCCAGTCCGGCACGGCGCAGCACAACAGAACGTGTCAACACAACAAGAAGCCTTTCGGTATCGGTGAACGTGCGAGAAGAACCTCGGCGCACGCCCTGCCGTACGCGCAGCGCGTACGGGCAGCAGCGGCGCAGCGCGAGTTCTATGTACGCAGCACCGACAACCGAGCGAGACTCAGACCCACCGGCCGCGGCGGGCCCCGCAATACCCGCGACAGCGCGCTGACGTTGCGGATCTGCGAACCGACCGGACGCGGCCTCGCCCACCACCGCGCGATCAACAGCACGAGCACCGCCAGACCGGTGAGCACCGCCAGGCAGACACTCCAACCGGGCATGCCATCGCGCCCCGGGCCCTGCGGACCGCTCACGTGCGCGCAGCCTGGACACTCATCGGTCACGGCAGTCACCGCGGCCGCCACCTCCGCCGGCACGTCCATCCCGCCAGCCACGGCCACCGCACCGGCCGGCCCGTGGCCATGGTGGGTGCCCATGCGCATCCCGGCGTGTCCGAGGGTGTGCATCGCCGCGAGCCCGAACAGCGTGCAGGCCAGCAGCACCCACCGGGCCATCGGCCCGGCGCCCACTGCCCGCGCGCCTGTCACGCAACCACCGTACCCACCCACCGGGCGGGGATCCCTGACACCCGCACCGAACGTGACGGACAGTCGACGGTTGACCCACCAGATCGACCAACGCACGGGCGCACCGATACGGGTGCGAGCTGCGACGCGACCCGATCGTGGCCCTCCTTTACGGAGTCCGGCAGCGGCCTCGAAGGTCGTGTGGACCCAGGGGTTGCATCCGGTACCCAGGTACAGGCTTACCGTCGACCGACGGCGCCGATGGCGCCCAGGTTCGAGGAGGCGGCATGTCTTTCGTGATTCCGGACGCCTGCACGCTACCGACGGCGCAACAGCCGTTGCGGCTGGCGGAGTTTGCTGAACTGTTCGCCACCGCTGTGCGCGAGGTGGACCAGCTCGACGCGACCCACACGCGCCTGCGTCTGGCCGGCCCGGCGGGTCTGGCGACCACGGTGCGTGACCTTGCCGCTCGCGAGACCGAATGCTGCTCGTTCTTCGACTTCACCGTCGCAGTCGAGCGTATCGGCGACGGGGAGGCCGTGACCCTGGACGTCGCGGTGCCGCCCCAGCATGGCGAGGTCCTGGCCTCTCTCGCGGGCCGCGCCCGTGACGCTGCCGCTCGCACCGCGAGCCGAGAGGAGCGTCGTGCAGCGGATCAGTCGTGAGCGGCTTCGCGAACTGCTCGATGCCGGTGAGGTCACGCTCGTCGAGGCAGCTCATTTCGAGGCGGACCATCTGCCCGGTGCGGTGAACCTGCCCGGTGAATTGTCCGCCGATCTGGCGGCCCGGCTGACGCCGGACCGTGACCGGACCGTGGTCACCTCCTGTTCCGGCCCGGCCTGCTCGCGTTCGAAGGCCGCCGCCGCGGCGTTCGAGCGGCTCGGCTACACCGACGTACGCGTCTACGACGGCGGCAAGGCCGACTGGGCCCAGGCTGGGTTGCCGTTCGCCGGTACCCGGTCGACGGCACGGGCGTCGTGATGGACGGGCTGCGCACCGGCGAGGTCGCCGAGCAGGCCGGCGTCAACATCCAGACGCTGCGCTACTACGAGCGCCGCGGCCTGCTCGCCGAACCGTCACGGACGAACGGCGGGCACCGCCTCTACCCAGCCGACACGGTCGCCCTGCTCAACGTGATCAAGGCAGCGCAGCGACTCGGATTCACCCTCGACGAGGTCGCCGAGCTGCTCGACGCGGGCCGCCACCGGCACCCGAGCGCGGATCTGCGGCATCGGGCCATCGACAAGATCGCCGAAATCGACCTGAAGATCGCCGACCTGACCGCGATCCGCGCCACGCTCACCGAAGTCGTCGACGCGCGCTGCAACAGCCTCACCAACTGCACCTGCACGGACTGCCCGATCCCGTATCTGACCATCGGCACCACTCGACCCTCCGGAGAACGCGAATGAGCCAGCCCGTCCCGCCGCCGACCCGCATCCCGAACCCAGCCCCGGGCGAGATCGACAACGCGCCGCCGCGGCGCAGCAAGGTTGCCGGCGGACTCGCCGTACTCGCCTGCGCCGCCTGCTGCGCGCTGCCGCTGCTGATCGCCGCCGGGGTGCTCACCGGCGCGGGCGCCGCGATCCTGGAGAAGACGCTGTTCGCCATCGCCGCCGGACTGGTGGCTCTTGCGCTCGGCATGTGGTGGCTGCACCGCCGTCGCTCGGTCCAGCGTGCCATTGCTGGAGCGGGATGCGGCTGCCATAGCACTGGATGCGGCTGCTGACCCCCCGGGGCGCGAGGGCTTACCTGCGGGGCCGATCGCACACCGATGAGGTTTTCGCGCCGCGCCCGTCTGTACGTACTAAATGGACTTACGGGAGGTTGGCACGGTGCGGAAACTGATCTTCGCTATGAACGTGAGCCTGGACGGCTATGTCGCCGCGCCTGGCGATGACCTCGGCTGGAGCGTACCGAGCGACGAGCTGTTCCAGTGGTGGTCCGACCGGGTGGGGGCGACCGGCCTGGCGCTGTACGGGCGCAAATTGTGGGAGGCGATGAGCTCCCACTGGCCGACCGCCGACCAGCAGCCCGGCGCCACACCGGCGGAGATCGAGTACGCCCGCCGCTGGCGGGACATGCCAAAGGTGGTGTTCTCCTCGACGACCCGCACGGTCGACTGGAACACCCGCCTGGTCACCGGCGACGCGGTCACCGAGATCACCCGGCTCAAGGCCGAAGACGGCGGCCCCATGGACATCGGCGGCGCCACACTTGCCGCAGCGGCCATGCGTGCCGGGCTGATCGACGAGTACGTGCTGGTCACCGCACCGGCCTTGCTGGGCGGCGGCACGCCGTTCTTCACGGCCCTGGACAGCTGGGTGAACCTCAACCTGGTGGAGACGCGGCCGTTTCCCGGCGGCGTGATACTGACCCGATACGAGACGAGGCGATGAGCACGGGCCGGACTCACCTGATCACCGTGTCGGAGGCAGGCCCAGCCATGGTTTGTCGGTGGCGTCGAATCCGGTGAGCTCGGCGATCCTCCCGTCGACGATGTGCAGGACCGCGATGGTGAACAGCCGGTACTGCGGGTCGTCGGGGGTGCGGAGGTACAGCGCGGCGGCAGGCATGCGGTTGATCGTCGTGGTGATACCGCGCCAGTCGTCGTAGCCGCGTTGAAAGAGCCCATGGGAGACCCAGCCGTCCACCGCTTCCCTGGCCGTCGTGGTCACGGTGCCCGGATTGGGCAGCATCGCGAAACGCAGGTCGTCGCGCAGTAGGGACGTCAGCCCGTCGAGGTCGTTGCGCTCATGGGCCTCGATGTACGACTTCACCGCGCCGCGCTCGTCATTCGACAGCTCGTGGGTGGCGGGGCTCCGCCAGTCGAGACGGCGGTCGGGCAGCTGCTCGCGCATCGTCACACGGGCCCGCTGCAGTGCGCTGGTCACCGATGCGACGGTCAGCTCAAGGGCGTCGGCGGCTTTCGACGCCGGCCAGCCGAGGACGTCGCGCAGGATGAACACCGCCCGCTGCCGCGGCGGCAGGTGCTGGACGGCGATGATGAACGCCAGCTCGATCGTCTCCCGCGCCACCACCGATTCCAGCGGGTCCTCGGGGAGCATCCGGTCGGGGTACGGCTGCAGGTACAGCAGCTCGGAGTCGGGGTTCGGCAGCTCGAACGGTACGGGTGTGCGGTCGTTGCGCTTCTCCAGGAAGTCGAGGCAGGCGTTCGTCGCGATCCGGTACAGCCAGGTCCGCACGGCCGCGTGGCCCCTGAACGACTCCCGCTTCTTCCACGCTCGCAGGAACGTCTCCTGCGTCATGTCCTGGGCGTCCTCGTAGTTCGCGAGCATCCGGTAACAGTGCACCTGCAGCTCACGCCGGTGGCGCTCCGTGATGAGCGCAAACCGCGCCGTGTCGCCTGAGTGGACCGCCGCGATGAACGCGGCCTCGGTGGCGCTTAGCGGTCTGGCGTCGGTCATGGTCGTTGATCCTTCCACCGGTGCGTGAGTGCTAAAGGAACCGACGACGTGGCGGAGGATTTCTGATCGGTGAAGCCGCCGACACCTAGGGCCGCATCGGCGCGCCTTCGACCGGCGGAGAACAAAGACGAGTGCCAGGACCAGCTGGTGCGGGCACACCGCCGGAGCCCGCTCAGGTCGCCACGGCAACCGCCGGCACCACGTCGGGCGCGTCCAGCCGGAAGGCGTCGGCCGCCGCGTCGTCGGGCTGCTCGTGCGCGGCCCGCTCGGCCCGGACCCGCGCGACGTAGTGCGCCACCTCCCGGTCGACCCGCTCGTCGTCCCAGCCAAGGACCGGCGCCATCAGCGTCGCCGCCGGCCGGGCGGCCATCAGGCCCCGGTCGAAGCTCTCGATCGAGATGTGGGTACGCCGGGTCAGCACGTCCTCCAGGTGCAGCGCCCCCTCGGCGGACGCCGCGTAGACGACCTCCACCCGCAGGTAGTCCTCCGCGCCGTCGAGCGGCTCGCCGAGCGTGGGGTCCTCCCGCAGCAGCGCCAGCACCTGCTGCGGCGCTTCGGCGCCGCCGTCGACGAGGTGC
>NZ_JBFAPG010000453.1:0-5219 GCF_040675595.1 Micromonospora sp. NPDC049580 | reverse complement strand
CGCGCGTCGTCCATGACCGCGCGGGCCAGGGTCGACCCGACGCCCCGGCCCTCGTACGCCGGATCGACCTCGGTGTGGGTGTAGGCGATGATGGCGCCGGTCAGCTGGTAGGTGACCACCCCGGCGACCGCGCCCGTCTCGTCGCGCGCCTCGAACCGCTCCCGCGCGGGCACGTCTGTCACGGTGAACTCCACCGAATCATCCAAGCACAGCGCCCGTGGCGACAGGTCGTCGCCACGGGCGCGTGAGGGCCGGCGGGCCCGGCGAGGGAGCGGGGCGTCAGGGGCGTCGGCGGCCCAACACAGCGGCGGCGCCGGCCACACCGATCGCGGCGAACACGACCTGCAGCAGCAGTTCGATCCAGTCGATGCCGGCGGTCTCGTCCACGCCGAGCCCACCGGCCACGAGGGTGCCGAGGATCGCGGCGAGCACGCCGATCGCCAGGGTGAGCACGATCGAGATGTTCTGCTTGCCGGGCACCACGAGCCGCCCGAGGGCGCCGATGACCAGGCCGATGATGATTGCGGTGAAGAAGCCCTGGATTTCCACGGGGGCCGTCCCTTCCGGAGAATTTTTCGTCAGCGACGCTCTGGTGCCCCGGCTCGGGCACCGTCGAAACCCGTGATCGGCGTGCCGGCCAATTTGTCACGCGATTGTCATGAGCGGGCCGGTATGCCGACGCGCGGCTGGTCCCGGTCGGAAGTGGCGTCTCCGGGCGCAACGGCGGATCCGGGGTTGGACAGGCACGGACGGGCACTGGACGCCCCCATCCCCCCTCGCGGCCTCGCTGACCAGGCGTTGTCGGTGCGGTAACGGGAATCGCAGAGCCGCCAGCAGGCTCTGGGAGGAGACGCCATGACCACGCCATCGCCGCACGGATCGGACGCCGCCGGTCAGCCGGAACGGCCGACGGAGGGCGGCGGCGTCGCCGTCGTGGAACTGTTCACCTCCCAGGGCTGCAACAGCTGCCCTCCCGCCGAGGAGCTGCTGACCGCGATCGAGCACGACTCCCGGGCGCGGCGCGAGCCCGTCTTCGCCCTCGGTTTCCACGTCGACTACTGGGACGATCTGGGCTGGCCCGACCAGTTCGCGGACGCGGCGTACACGGCACGGCAGGAGGCGTACGCCCGGGGCTTCGGCTCGGGGCGTCTCTACACCCCACAGATGATCGTCAACGGCACCGTGGAGTTCGTCGGCTCCGACCGTGGCCGGGCGGCGAGGGCCGTCGCGTCCGCCCTGATGTCGCCCGCCGCCGCGCCCCTCACCCTGTCCGTTCCGGAGGTCGCCGACGGCGGGCAGCGGATGGTGCTGGGCTACCGCGCGCAGCGGCTGTCGCAGCCCGCCGTGGTGAACGTGGCGCTCGTGCAACGCGGCCTGCGCAGCGAGATCGCCCGCGGAGAGAACGCCGGCCGGACGCTGCGGCAGGACAACGTGGTGCGCGCCTTCGCGTCGGTGCCCCTGGACGCCGAGCAGGGACAGGTGGAGCTGGTCACGCCGCCGGATCTCGACCCCGGCCAGTCCACGGTGATCGGCTACGTCCAGCGCGAGGGCGACCGGGCGGTCGTCGGCGCCACGGCCGTCGACCTGTCCGCCGCGGCCGGCTGACGCCGCCGGTGGGCGGCCCGCCCGCCACCTGTCGGTCCCGGTGCGTAATCTCGGCGCATGCGGATGGCATGCGCGGTGCGGGGTCTCGGTGGCTGACGCCGACGACGTACGCCGCCTGGCCCTGGCCCTGCCCCACACGGTCGAGATCGAGAGCGAGGGCTTCGACTTCCGGGTG
Source organism: Micromonospora sp. NPDC049580 (assembly GCF_040675595.1). NCBI lineage: Bacteria > Bacillati > Actinomycetota > Actinomycetes > Micromonosporales > Micromonosporaceae > Micromonospora > Micromonospora sp. NPDC049580. The sequence goes on along the minus strand of NZ_JBFAPG010000453.1, from coordinate 3,439 downwards.
GCCGACAAGGGTTTCGTCTGGTCCTATCCCGAGCGCAGGCCGGGCAAGCCGCGGGTGATCCGGCGCGACATCGCGGTGCTGTTCGTCGGGGACGAGGCCGAGAAGCAGGCTCTCCTGCTCGGCGAGCCCGAGGTCTTCTTCACCACGTCCGGGTACGACGGCCTGCCGCTGGTGATGCTGCGCCTGGCGGCGGTCGACGTCGAGCGCCTGAGCGAGCTCGTGACCGACGCGTGGCGGATGCGCGCGCCGGACGCGCTGCACGCCGACCTGGACGGGCTCGGCGTAGCGGAGAGTTAGCCACCGCGGCGCGGTGGGCGATCAGTTTGCGACATCAGCACGCAACCGGACTGACACATTGACGGGGATCTCCGGGGTCGATTACCGTGCCGGCTGAGAGAGCGCTCTCTCGATCGACGTTTTCCACAATTCAGACGCTACGCGCCCGGGTCGGCACGGTCCGTACCGGGACGCGCGATGGAGGCACCATGAAACCTCCCGTCCCCCACCGCCGCTGGGCCCTGGCAGCCGCCACCGCCCTGGCCCTGGTCGTCGGTGGCCTCACGATTCCCGTCACCCGCGCCGCCGAGGCCGCGCCCGTGGGCGCCGGCAGCTACACCACCACCCCCGTCGGCGCGCTCCCCACCGGCTGCGGCGCGATGTCCAGCAACCCCCGGCAGTTCGCCACCGCCAACGCCCCCGCCGGTGCCGTACCCACCAACGACTGGTGGTCCTCGCTGCTGTGGAAGCGCACCGACTGCGCCTTCAGCGAGCCCCTGCACGCCCACCCGACCTCCTACGACACGTTCACCGACGGCCTCGGCTTCTCCGCCAACTCCACACCCGCCATCAGCGGCACGGCCACCGGCGTCGGTGAGTACCACTACCCGTACGTGCAGGACATCCGCGTCGGCGTGGCCGGGCTCGCCGCGCCCCAGGTGAAGGTGGACGGCTGGACCGACTGGACGGTCAGCCCCTACTGGAGCGACGGCACCCGCACCCTGCGCGCCACCATCGGCCACGGCCTTCCGTTCGCGTACTTCCAGGCCAGCGGCGGCGACGCGGTGATCGGCACGTCCGGCACCCCCGACGTCTGGTCCGCCAACGGCGCCACCATCGGCTTCCGGGTCAACGGCCACGACTACGTGGCGTACGCCCCCAGCGGCGCGACCTGGACCGTCAGCGGTGGCCGCATCTCCTCCACCCTCGCGGGTCGCGGCTACTTCTCGGTGGCCCTGCTGCCCCCGACGGCGAACGCCACCGAACGCGCCGACCTGGCCACCACCTACGGCCGGTACGCGCACGCCCACGTCACCGGCACCCGCGTCTCCTACGCCTACGACCCGTCGACCAACGGCCTGAGCACGACGTACGCGTTCACCACCACCGCCCGGGAGGGCACCGCCACGCAGACCGTGGTCAGCCTCTACCCGCACCAGTGGAAGTCGCTCGCCGGCTCGACGCCGATCACGCCGACCTACCCGTCGGCGCGCGGCCGGATGAAGGTCCTCACCGGCGTCAACCAGTTCCGGACCGCCATGGCGTTCCAGGGAGTCCTGCCCGAACTGCCGGCCGTCGGCGACGGCAGCGGCGCGGACCTGGCCACGCTCACCGGCCACCTGGCCGCCGCCCGCGGCAACCCGATGGACCAGCGGGGCAACGACACGTACTGGACCGGCAAGGGGCTCGGCCGGGCCGCCCGGCTCGCCGAGGTCGCCGACCTGGTCAACGACACGGCCACCCGCGACAGCGCGCTGAACGCGATCCGCAGCACCCTCACCGACTGGTTCACCGCGTCCAGCGGCAAGACCCAGCGGCTCTTCTACTACGACGCCAACTGGGGCACCCTGATCGGCTACCCGGCGTCGTACGGCTCCGACCAGGAACTCAACGACCACCACTTCCACTACGGCTACTTCATCGCCGCCGCCGCGACACTGGCCAAGTTCGACCCGTCCTGGGCCGCGACCAGCCGCTACGGCGGCATGGTGGACCTGCTGATCCGCGACGCCAACAACTACCGCCGCGACGACACCCGCTTTCCCTACCTGCGCGACTTCGACATCTACGCCGGCCACGACTGGGCGTCCGGGCACGGCTCGTTCGGCTCCGGCAACAACCAGGAGTCGTCCTCGGAAGGGATGAACTTCGCCAACGCCCTCATCCAGTGGGGTCAGGTCACCGGCGACACCGCCGTGCGTGACGCCGGCATCTTCCTCTACACGACGCAGGCCGCCGCCATCCAGGAGTACTGGTTCGACGCGAGCGACCAGAACTTCCCCGCCGCCTTCGGGCACTCGACGGTCGGCATGGTCTGGGGCGACGGCGGCGCGTACGCCACCTGGTTCAGCGCCGACCCGGAGATGATCCAGGGCATCAACCTGCTGCCGGTCACCGGCGGGCACCTCTACCTCGGCAACAACCCGGCGTACGTGCGCACCAACTACGCCGAGCTGGTCCGCAACAACGGCGGCCCGCCGACGGTGTGGCAGGACATCCTCTGGCAGTTCCAGGCCCTCGGCGACCCCGACGCGGCCCTGGCGAACCTGCGCGCCAACCCGGGCTACACCCCCGAGGAGGGGGAGAGCCGGGCGCACACCTTCCACTGGATCCGCAACCTGGCGGCACTGGGCACCGTCGACACGACGGTCACCGCCAACCACCCGCTGAGCGCGGTCTTCTCCCGCAACGGGGCACGCACCTACGTGGCGTCGAACCCGACGGCGAACCCGATCACCGTCACGTTCTCCACCGGCACCCGGCTCACCGTGGCCGCCGGTCGGACGGCCACCACCGGGGCGTACACCTGGAGCGGCGGCAACGCCTCCGGCGGCGTACCGCCGAGCACGACCCCACCGACCACCGCGCCGCCCACCACGGCGCCGCCGACGACCGCGCCGCCGACCACCGCGCCACCGACCACGCCGCCGCCGAGCTCGGGCTCGCCCACGCGGTACCTGCTCGCCGGTGGCGGGCTGGGCGCCGCCGGCAGCGCGGGCACGACCACGGTCGCGGCCGCCAACGGAAACCACGACGGTACGCCGACCAACCCGCAGGTCTTCACGGCGACCGGCCTCAACCTCGCCTACTCCGGGGCGCAGACCACGTTCGACCTGTTCCTGGACGCCGGCACGGCCGTCGGCAACGGGGTGCAGGTGCGCGTCTCCTACGACCTGACCGGAAACGGCAGCTGGGACCGGACGGAGACCTGGCGCTACTTCGCCACCGACCCGGTCCCCGGCTACGAGCACTACACCCAGAACGCCGGCCTGGCCTCGGCCACCGGCACGTTGGGCACGTTGAGCAACGGCACGGTACGGGTGGAGGTCTGGTCCGCCATCGGCAACAACCCCACCTCGCTGGGCATCGGCAACCAGTCGGTGCTGCGCCTTCCGTACTCCTGATCCGTCCACCCGCGCTCGCCGCCGGCCGCACCTCGGCC
>NZ_JBFAPG010000452.1:0-5225 GCF_040675595.1 Micromonospora sp. NPDC049580 | reverse complement strand
CCTCACCCGGACGGTCACCGCCGATTCGCGTGTCCGTGCGGCCTGCCGCACTGGTCGCGTTGGACGACGCCGCCCGTCACACCCCGTACGCCTCGGCTTCAGCCCGGCGTACGGGGGTGCGACGAATAGTGGTTTCGGCGCGGGTTCAGTCCTGCGCGCGCCAACGGTAGAAGACGGTCGCGACCTGGTCCTGCGGGCCGTGGCAGAGGTCCGGCCGGTACGGCTCCACGTAGGGGCCGAGATCCTGCATCACCTTGCCGAAGGCCGGCTTCTCGGCGTGCTGGTCCCGGGTCGCCTCGGCCGCCGACGACTCCTGCTCCAGCAGGTGCACGTAGACATCGTCGATGGAGTAGAGCCAGCGTCCGGTGACACCCAGGTCGGTCGGGAGCGACCCGGCGTCCGACTCGCCGAACACCCGGGCCACGTCCGGCTCGGCGCCCGGCTTGATCCGCCCCACGATCACGGTGAGCGTGGTGTCCTCGGGCGGCTCGCCCTCCGGCGCCCAGTGGTAGAACTCCTTGGCCACCGAGTCCGACGGGTTCTTCCAGTAGCGCGGGTACGGCGTCACGTACGGGCCGATCTCCTCGGCGATCTTCTGGAAGGCGGGCAGCCCGCGCGTCTGCCCGGAGATCCGCGGGTCCTGCTCGCGCTCGATCACGTGCAGGTAGAGGTCGTGGTGCGACAGCAGGTACCGGCCGATGACGCCGAGATCCTGGGGCCGGGTGGCCTGGTCGTAGTGGCCGAAGACGTTGCCGACGATCTCGTCGCTGCCGGGGACCATGTGGCAGACGATCACGTTCCGGAAGACCATGACGTGCTCCTTGGCTGGGTAGGCGGGCTAGACGGTGAAGGTGATCGGCAGTTCCAGCAGGCCGCGGAAGGGCGAGGCGGCGGGCAGTCGGCGCACCTCGGCGAGCGGGACGGCAAGCCGCAGCCCGGGCAGCCGGCGCAGCAGCGCGGAGAGCGCGAGCAGCGCCTCCATCCGGGCCAGCGAGACGCCCAGGCAGTAGTGCACGCCGTGGCCGAAGCCGAGGTGCGGGCCCCGGACCCGGCGCAGGTCGAGCCGGTCGGGGTCGGTGAAGTGGGCGGGGTCGTGGTTCGCCGCGTTGATCGCCACCCCGACGATCGCGCCGCGCGGGATGCGTACCCCCTGGTATTCGACGTCCTCGGTGGCGATGCGCGGGCTGGCCACCGGCAGCGGGCCGTCGAACCGCAGCAGCTCCTCGATCGCGGTCGGCAGCAGCCTCGGCGTGGTCCGCAGCAGCTCCCACTGCTCCGGGTGGGTGAGCAGCGCCAGCACCGCGTTGCCGAGGAAGTCGGCGGTGGTCTGGTGGCCGGCGAACAGCAGTAGGAACGTGGTGGTGACCAGCTCCGCCTCGGACAGCGTGTGGTCCCGGTCGACCGCGTCCACCAGCGCGCCGATGATGTCGTCGGCCGGGTCGTCGCGCTTGGCCCGGACCAGGTCGGCCAGGTAGTGGTGCAGCCGCAGCTGGGCCTCCTGCACCGCCGCCCGTTCCTCGGCCGGGGGTCGGCTGGTCGAGCCGGAGGTGCGGATCACCTGGGTCCAGTCGAGCACCCGGTCGTGGTCGACCGGCGGCACGCCGAGCAGCTCACAGATGACCGTCATCGGCAGCGGGATGGCGAAGTCCCGCATCAGGTCCGCCTCGCCCTGCGGCACCATCTTGTCGATCAGCTGGTCGACGATCGCGGCCACCCGGGGCCGCAACGCCTCGATCCGCCGCGGCGCGAACGCCTGTGACACCACCCGGCGCAGGCGGGTGTGCTCGGGCGGGTCGGAGTTGAGCATGTTGCGGTTCAGGCCCTCCGAGTTCGGGCCGAAGATCCGCAGGTAGTGCTGGTCGGGCCCGTAGAGGTCCTTGGACAGCCGCGGGTCGGTCAGCGCCGTGCGCGCGTCGTCGAAGCTGGTGATCAGCCACGAGTCGAACCGGGGCGAGCCGACCGGGCAGACCGGCCGCTCGGCACGCAGCCGGGCGAAGGTGGGATAGGGATTGGCCGCGAACGCCTCCGTGTACAGCTCGCTCGCCGGCACCACGTCGTCGGTCATCGGGCCTCCCCCGGCTCGCTGTTCACACTGTGCAGCACCTGGTAGGTGTGTCGTTCGGCGGACTCGCGCAGCTCCCGGACCACGCGCAGCAGCCGGTCCCGGTGCGCGCTGCGGCCGAAGGCGTCCAGCCGCTCCCGGTCCGCCCAGTCGCTGATGACCAGATAGCTGCTCGGGTCGTCGGCGTCGCGGACCAGGTCCTGGTGCAGGCAGCCGTCCAGGGTGCGGATCTCCTCGGCGGCGGCGCGCCACTCCGCCTCGAAGCGCTCCTCGCACCCCTGCCGGGTCCGCATCGCCAGGACCGTGCGCACCCGGCTCACCGCGCCCCGCCGAAGACCAGGTGCAGGTGCTTGCGCAGCGCGTCGGCGTCGACCGGGGCGCCGCGGAAGCCGACGTGCCCGTCCGGACGGATCAGGTAGAGCCCGGTGCCGGCCAGGCCGTACCCGGCGCGGAACCGGCGGTCGCCGTCGCGCAGCACCGGCGGGTCGGCCAGGCGCGGCTCGGCGACGTCCGGGTCGAGCAGCAGGTACGCGTCGAGTTCCCCGCCGGCCTGCCGCCGCGCGTCGGCGCACAGGTCGGCGAACCCGGCCAGCTCCGTCGCGCCGGCCGTGGCGTCGGCGTAGAGCAGCAGCGTGTGCCGGGTGCCCCGGGTCAGGTCCCGCAGCCGCAGCGGATGCCCGACGCCGCGCCGGCGCAGACCCTCGACGTCCGGCGCGCGTTCGCCGGGACGGGGCGCGTCACCGAGCCCGGCCGGGTCGGAGACGGTCTCCCCGACCAGTGGGCTGCCGGCGTAGCTGAGCAGCAGGGACATCTCCTGGAGGAACTGCCGTTCCAGGTCGGCCCGGTCCAGTTCCTCGGTGCCGGCCAGCCGCACCGCGCGGCCGACGATCTCCTCGCCCTCCGGGCGCCGCTCGGCCTCGTAGCTGTCCAGCAGTCCGGGGGCGGCCAGCCCGCGTACCGCCAGGGCCAGTTTCCAGGCCAGGTTCCAGGCGTCCTGGATGCCGGTGTTCATGCCCTGGCCGCCGGCCGGCGGGTGCTGGTGGGCGGCGTCGCCGGCGACGAAGACCCGGCCGTGGCGGTAGCGGTCGACGATGCCGTGGCTGATCCGGAACACCGACGACCAGCGCAGGTTCGTCGCCCGGGTGCCGGGCGGGGCGAGGCGGTCGAGGGCGGCCTGCACGTCGTCGAGGGTCGGCTCGCCGAGTTCCTCGCTGAAGCCGGGCGGGGCGTCCTGCCCGCCGGTCCGGGCGAAGAACCGGGGTGGGGCCAGGGTGGCGATGCGGTAGCGGTGTTCGCCGCGCAGCGGCACACAGACCAGCATCCCGTCCATCCGCCCGTCGGTGGTGTGCAGGAAGCGCAGCAGGTGCCCGTCGGGCATGTCCCAGTCCACGTCGACGTCCACCAGCATGAACAGCTGCGGGAACTGGCCCAGCCCGCCGGTGAAGGTGAGGCCGAGCCGGTCCCGGACCCGGCTGTGCGCGCCGTCGCAGCCGATTAGGTACGCCGCGCGTACGGTCTCGGTGGCGCCGTCGGCGGTGCGCACGGTGGCGGTCACGCCGTCCGCGTCCTGGGTGAAGTCCACCAGTTCGGCGCCGCGCCGCGGGCGCACCCCGAGCGTGGCCAGCCGGGCGGTGAGGATGCGTTCGGTCTCGTACTGGGGCAGGCCGAGGTGGTCGTAGGGCAGGCCGGGCAGCTCCCAGCTCATCCGGTGGGTCTGCTCGCCGTTGACGAAGACCATGTTGCCGGTGAGCCAGATGCCGGCGTCCATCGCCTCCCGCACGACGCCCTGCTCCTCCCAGATCTCCATGGTGCGGCAGTGCACGCCGATCGCCTTGTCGGCCTGCCCGGCCGGGGTCGCCCGCTTGTCGATCACCCGGCAGTCGATGCCGCGCCGGGCCAGCTCGACGGCGGCGGTCAGCCCGGTCGGGCCCGCCCCGACGACCAGTACGTCCGTTGTCCTCTGCACATCGGCCTCCCTGCCTGTGGTGTCGAGTCGCCGGCCGTCCCCACCGGGCACGACGTGGAACAGGCGGCGTCGGATGTCGAGAAGGAACGGTGCGATCGGCCCGGCCTGCGCCGAGGCGTGAGCCGGGTCGCCGATCCAGTCGAGGAACTCGGCCGCGGTGTCCCACTCGGCGAAGATGTGGTGCACGTCCGAGCCGGGTTCGCGGAGCAGCTGCTCACGCCGGTAGCCCGGCACGGCGGTCATCCGCCGCACCACCTCGGGGTAGCCGCGATGGAAATCGGCGAGCCGGGCGCTCGGCACGGTCAGCTCCACGTCCACGTAGACCGGGCCGGTCCCGTCGCCGGTCTCGACCATCGGCGGGTAGTCGGGCGGGCCGGCCGGTTCGGTCAGCGGCCGGAGCAGGTCGGACAGGCGGGCGGCCACCGGCCCGTCCCGGTAGGCGCGCAGCGCCTCCTCGTCGGCCCACTCGGTGACCACGACGAAGCCGTACGGGTCCAGCGCGTCCCGCAGCAGCTCGTGCCGGAGGCCGCCGGGGAGCGCGCCGAGCTGTCCGGCGACGTCCTCCCAGGCCGGCCCCACCGCGGGCGCGCAGCCGGGCCGCGCTCGCAGCCGGAGCATCGTCCTGATCATGCCGCCCCCTCGCACCGTGCCGTCCTCGTGCCGCGACCCTGCCAGAGTCCGCGTCACCCGGTCGTCACCGGCGGCCCGGGCGGTGTGGCCGTGCGGTGACGCGGCCGGAACGCCATCCCCTCCCGGCAAGCCGCGGTCATGTAACTATCTGCTTGGGCATGACTCCTTACGACTTGGATACCCGTGCCTGACAGGCCCGGCGCTTGGGTAGCTGTCCCGGCCCGCCGACATGTTTTCTCGGTCCTAACGGGATGCGAGGCTGAACGCGTGGCTCCCCGATCGACGTACACGTGGGCAACCCCCGGCCGCCCGGTACGCACCGTGGACACGTCGGCCGTCCTGGTCGCGCTCGGCGCGTCGCTGCACCGCACGGCGCCGTCGCGAGCAGAGCCGACCAAGCTGGAGCTGGCCGTGATCACCGCGCTGAAGCTCGTCGCACAGCCGGTCATCGCGTACGCGGCCGGGCTGGCCCTGCACCTGTCGGCGCCACAGTTGCTCGCCGTGGTGGTGTGCGCGGGCCTGCCGACAGCGCAGAACACGTTCATCTTCGGCCAGGAGTACGGCGTC
>NZ_JBFAPG010000451.1:0-5225 GCF_040675595.1 Micromonospora sp. NPDC049580 | reverse complement strand
GCCTGGCCCGGGAGCTGTCGCACGCGTTCGACGTGCCGCTGCGCGACCCGGGGATGGCGCCCGCGCCGGGCGGCACGCCGACGCCGGCGTACCCGGTGGAGGTCCGCGACACGGTCGGCTGCGACCGGTTCACCGCCCGCCTGGTCCGCGGCATCGACCCGACCGCGCCCACCCCGTCGTGGATGGCCCAGCGGCTCATCACCGCCGGCATCCGCAGCATCTCGCTGCCGGTGGACATCACCAACTACGTGATGCTGGAGCTGGGCCAGCCGATGCACGCCTTCGACGCCGACCGGATCGTCGGGCCGCTTGTGGTCCGCCGCGCCGAGCCGGGGGAGAAGCTGACCACCCTGGACGGCGTCAACCGGGTGCTTACCGCCGACGACATGGTGATCTGCGACGACACCGGGCCGATCTCCCTCGCGGCGGTGATGGGTGGCGAGACCAGCGAGGTCGTCCCCGGCACCACCACAGTGCTCTTCGAGGCGGCGCACTGGGACCCGGCGATGGTCGGGCGCACGGCCCGCCGGCACAAGCTGTTCAGCGAGGCCGCGAAGCGCTGGGAGCGGGGCGTCGACCCGGCCGTGGCGCTGGTCGCGTTGGAGCGGGCCGTTGAGCTGCTCACCGAGCACGGCGGCGGCACCCCGAGCGCGGAGATCCTGGACATCGACCACGTCCGGCCGCGTACCCCGATCACCCTGCCGGCGGACCTGCCGACCCGGCGGGTCGGCGTCGAGTACCCGCCGGCGCGGGTCGTCGCCCTGCTGGAGCAGGTCGGCTGCACGGTCGCGCAGGGCGCGGACCGGTTGTCCGAGGACCCCGGCGCGGTCGGCACGGCCAGCGGCGCGGGCGTGGCGCTGAGCGTCACCCCGCCGAGCTGGCGGCCCGACCTGACCGACCCGGCCGACCTGGTCGAGGAGGTCGTCCGCCTCGACGGGTACGACAAGGTCCCGTCGGTGCTGCCGACCGCGCCGCCCGGTCGCGGGCTGACCCCGCGCCAGCGTCGCCGCCGGGCCGTGGCCGTGTCGCTGGCCGAGCGGGGGTACGTGGAGGTGCTCGCGCACCCGTTCGTGTCGCCGGAGCTGGCCGACCAGCTCGGCCTGCCGGCCGACGACCCCCGCCGGCCCGCGGTGCGGCTGGCCAACCCGTTGTCGGAGGAGGAGCCGCTGCTGCGCACCATGCTGCTCGGCCCGCTGCTCGGCATTCTCAAGCGCAACCTCGGCCGGGGTCACCGTGACCTCGCCCTCTACGAGATCGGCGCGGTCTTCCACCCGCGTCCCGGCGCCGGCAGCCCGCCGGCGATGGGCGTGGACCGGCGACCGACTGACGAGGAGTTCGCCGCCGCCGACGCCGTGGTGCCGGCGCAGCCGGTGCACGTCGCGGCGGTGCTCGCCGGCGACCTCGACCCGGCCGGCTGGTGGGGCGCGGGTCGACCGGCCGGCTGGGCGGACGCCGTCGAGACGGCCCGTGACGTGCTCGACGCCGCCGGGATCCCCGACGAGCGGGTGGAGGTGCGGGCGGCCGAGTACGCGCCGTGGCACCCGGGCCGCTGCGCCGAGGTGCGCGTCGACGGCACGGTCGTCGGGCACGCCGGCGAGCTGCACCCGGTGGTGGTCGCGGCGCTGGAGCTGCCCCGCCGCACCTGCGCGATGGAACTGGACCTCGACGCGCTGCCGCCGACCCCGGTGACGCCCGCGCCGACGGTGTCCGGCTTCCCGCCGGCGCTGATCGACGTGGCCCTGGTGGTGGACGACTCGGTGCCGGCGGAGCAGGTGCGTCGTGCGCTGGAGGCGGGCGCCGGGGAGCTGCTGGAGGACGTGCGGCTGTTCGACGTGTACTCCGGCGCGCAGCTCGGCGAGGGGCGACGGTCGCTGGCGTACAAGCTGACGTTCCGGGCGCCGGACCGGACGTTGACCGTCGAGGAGGCCGTGGCGGCACGGGACGCGGCGGTCGCCGTCGCGGCTGAGCGCCTCGGCGCGACCCTGCGCGGCGCCTGAGGGGTTCCGGTGCGGGGATAGCTCGCGGTGGCCGCCGTACTCGCGGTGGTCACCGCCGGCCTGCGCTGGGCCCGCAGGCACCTGCTGCCGCGGTTCCTGAGGGGGCTCATCCAATCGCGCTGCGTCACCGGATCCGTTCACCATGTGGGCTATCGGCCGAAAGGGCACCGGCCTCGGCATGTTCGGCTACCCGCGAGTCACCTCCGAGCGGTTAGCCTGCTTGAATTCCGGCGACCACCGGAAGACACCCCCACCACCCCCATGGGAGTTGATCCATGTCCGAGGATCGGGCCGCGCAGGTCACGACGGCCGACGTCTGCATCGTCGGTGGCTGCGGTCGGGTGGGTCTGCCTCTGGGCATCGCCTTCGCCGCCCGTGGCCTCTCCGTGGTCCTGTACGACATCAACGCCGACGCGGTGGCCACGGTGAACGCGGCCCGGCTCCCGTTCGCCGAGCCCGGCGCCGCGGACCCGTTGGCCGAGGCGGTCGCCGCCGGGCGGCTGCGGGCGACCACCGACCCGGCCAGCGTGGGCGGTTCCGAGCACCTGGTGGTGGTGGTCGGCACGCCGGTCGACGAGCACCTCAACCCGGACCTCGGCGCGGTGCCCCGGGCCCTGGAGCGGTGCGCCGAGCACCTGCGCGACGGGCAACTCGTGGTGCTGCGCAGCACCGTCTACCCGGGAGTGACCGCGCTGACCGAGAAGCTGCTGGCCGGCAAGGGCATCCGCGCCGACGTGGCGTTCTGTCCGGAGCGGATCGCCGAGGGGCGGGCGATGACCGAGCTGTTCACGCTGCCGCAGATCGTGGCGGCCCGGACGCCGACGGCGCTGGCCCGCGCGGAGAAGCTCTTCCGGCACCTCACCGAGGAGATCGTGCCACTGGAGCCGGAGGAGGCGGAGCTGGCCAAGCTTTTCACCAACACCTGGCGCTACATCAAGTTCGCCACCGCCAACCAGTTCTGGATGATGGCCAACGACTTCGGCCTCGACTTCGCCCGGATCCGGCACGCGGTGGCGTACGACTATCCGCGCGCGGCGGACCTGCCGATGCCCGGCTTCGCCGCCGGGCCGTGCCTGTTCAAGGACACCATGCAGCTCGCGGCGTTCAACCGGAACAACTTCGTGCTCGGCCACTCCGCCATGCTGATCAACGAAGGGCTGCCGCTGTACCTGGTGTCCCGTCTGGAGGACCGGTTCGACCTGTCCGAGATGACGGTCGGCATCCTCGGTATGGCGTTCAAGGGCGGCAGCGACGACCCGCGGGAGAGCCTGGCGTACAAGCTGCGCAAGATCCTGGCGCTGAAGACCCGGGAGACGCTCTGCACCGACCCGTACGTGGCCGACGAGCGCTTCGTCGACCTGGACGAGGTGCTGCGCCGGGCCGACCTGCTGGTCATCGCCGCGCCGCACGAGCAGTACGCCCGACTGGAGACCGACACCCCACTGATCGACATGTGGGGGCTGACCGGACAGGGGGTGCGGGTGTGACGCCACGCGTGTCGGTCGTCGTCCCGGTCTACAACGAGGGCGAGGCGATCGTCCGTTGCCTGGAGCGGATGCTGCGGGAGATGCTGCTTCCGGCCGAGGTGCTCATCGTGCACGACATGCCCGAGGACACCACCGTGCCGTACGCCGAGCAGATCGCCCGGCAGGACCCGCGCGTCCGGGCGGTGCTCAACACCTACGGCCGAGGGCCCGCGAACGCGATCCGGTTCGGTGTCGACGCGGCCCAGGCCCCCGTCGTGGTGGTGACCATGGCCGACGGCTGCGACGACCCGCGTCAGATCGACGAGCTGGCCCGGCTGGTGGACCGGGGCGTGGTGGTGGCCGCGGCCTCCCGCTACATGCCGGGCGGGCAGCAGGTGGGCGGGCCACGGCTGAAGCGGATGATGTCCCGGTGGGCCGGGCGCAGCCTCTACACCTTCGCCCGGGTCGGCACCCGGGACGCCACCAACAGCTTCAAGGCGTACGACACGGCCTTCGTCCGGGAGGTGGGCATCGAGTCCCGGACCGGGTTCGAGATCGGCCTGGAGCTGACGGCCAAGGCCACCCGGCTGCGGCTGCCGGTGGCCGAGATCCCGACCATCTGGCTGGACCGGCCGCTGGGCGAGTCCCACTTCGACCTGGGTCGGTTCCTTCCCGGTTACCTGCGCTGGTACTTCTTCGCCTACGGTCGGCGGCTGAGCCGGGAGAAGCTCGCCGCGGGCACCGTCGCGGCGGCCGTGCCGGCCCCGCGCGACCCGCAGGACAACAGCACCGAGTACGAGAAAACCGCTTAGGAGCGCACGTGGCGAAGGTCCTGGTAACTGGTTCGGCCGGATTCATCGGCGGCTACCTCGTCGAGGAGCTGTTGGACCGGGGCCACGAAGTGGTCGCGGTCGACAACTTCTCCAAGTACGGGCCGGTAACCCACAGCTATGACGACCATCCCCGCTACCGCTTCGTCGAGGGTGACGCCCGCGACGTCGATCTGCTCACCGAGCTGCTGAACGGCTGCGACCACCTGGTGGCCGGGGCGGCGATGATCGGCGGGATCTCCTACTTCCACGCGTACGCCTACGATCTGCTCGCCACCAACGAGCGGATCATGGCGGCGACGTGCGACGCGGCGATCCGTGCGCACCGGGACGGGCAGCTGTCCAAGGTCACCTATCTCTCCTCCTCGATGGTCTACGAGTCGACCGAGCAGTGGCCGAGCCGGGAGGGCGACGAGCGGCGAGTCCCACCGCCACTGTCGTCGTACGGGTTCCAGAAGCTGGCCGTGGAGTACTACGCCCGCGCCGCCTGGGAGCAGTACCAGGTGCCGTACACCATCGTCCGGCCGTTCAACTGCGTGGGCGTGGGCGAGGGGCGGGCGCTCGGCCAGGCAGAGGTGCTCTCGGGCAACGTGAAGCTGGCCATGTCGCACGTCGTGCCGGACCTGGTGCAGAAGATCGTCAAGGGGCAGGACCCGCTGCACATCCTCGGTGCGGGCAACCAGGTGCGCCACTACACGTACGGCGGCGACCTGGCCCGGGGGATCGCCACCGCGATCGAGCACCCGGCCGCCCGCAACGAGGACTTCAACCTGTCGACAGCGGAGTCCACCAGCGTGCTCGAGTTGGCAGAGCTGATCTGGCACAAGATCAAGGGCCCGGACGTGCCGTTCCGGTACGTCTCCGATGAGCCGTTCCGCTACGACGTGCAGAAGCGCGTGCCGGACGTCACCAAGGCCCGTGAGGTGCTCGGG
>NZ_JBFAPG010000450.1:0-5235 GCF_040675595.1 Micromonospora sp. NPDC049580 | reverse complement strand
GCAGCACCCGGGAGGCCACGAGAAGCATGCCGCCGCCGTTCAGCATCAGGTAGCCGAGGATCCGGTCGTCGGGGATCTTCGGTGCCGTGCTGAACTCTGGTCGGCGACGACCCGCAGCTGCTGGTCCGCCGGACACTGCGCCAGGTCAAGCAGCGCGTGGAGGCCGGCGAGGTGCTGCGCGCGGACCGCTCGGCGCTGGACCGCCGGACGGCCCGCGGGTGAGGGCGCTGTGCTGGGTGGCCGCCGACGAGCTGGCGGTACGCGAGGTGCCCGACCCGGAGCTGCGCAACGAGCGGGACGTCATCGTCCGCGTCCGCCGCAGCGCCACCAGCGGCGCCGACCTGCCGCTGCTGGCCGGTCGGGACCCGCTGCTGCGTGCCGGTGACGTGCTGGGGACGGAGTTCCTGGGCGAGGTGGTCGAGGCCGGCCCGGCGGTCCGGCGACACCGGATCGGCGACCGGGTGGTGGTCGGCGCGAGTGTCGCGTGTGGCGGCTGCTGGTACTGCCGCCGGGGCCGGCACTCCTGCTGCGACAACGGCGGCGCCGACGTGGCGAGCGTCGATCCGGACCGGGGGCGTTCGGACGCCGGCTGCTTCGGCCGGCCCCGGGCGGCGGGTGGCTTCGCGGGCGGCCATGCCGAGTACGTCCGGGTGCCGTACGCCGACGTGGGCGCGTTCCGGGTGCCGGACGCGGTCGGCGACGACCGGGCGCTGTTCGCCGCCGACGCGGCGCCGACCGGCTGGCTGGCGGCCGAGCTGGGCGAGGTGCGACCCGGCGACGTGGTGGCGGTGTGGGGCGCCGGGGCGGTGGGTCAGTTGACCGCTCGCGCCGCGACGCTGCACGGTGCCGCCCGGGTGCTCGTCGTCGACCGGCACGAGGAGCGGCTGCGGATGGCCGAGCGGCACGCCGGGGCGGAGCCGCTGGACTACCGCCGTACCGACGTCGCGGCGGAGCTGCGGGAGCGCAGCGGTGGACGCGGCCCGGACGTGTGCGTGGTCGCGGTGGGCGTACCGCCGACGCGGTCGGTCGTCGATCGGTTGGCCGGCCGGGACGTCGACCGCCCGGACGCGGTGCGCGAGGCGGTGCACGCCTGCCGCAAGGACGGCGTGGTGGTGGTGCTCGGCGGGGCCCAGGGGCACGTGGACGCGTTCGCACTGGGCGCGGTGACCGACAAGCGGCTCACGGTGCGGGGGGCACGCCGGCCGGACCTGGGCGACGTGCCGATGCTGCTGCACCGGATGGCCCGCGACGAGCTGCGTACCGAGCACCTGGCCACCCACCGGCTGCCGCTGGAGGACGGCCTCCGCGGGTACGCGCTGTTCGTCGACCGCGCCGACGGCTGCGTCCGGGCCGTGTTCACGCCGTGACCTCGCCCTCCGATCGGCGCTGGGCGATGGCGGGTGGCAGACTCGGGGGATGGCTGGGGAGCGGGCGTACGACGTGGTGCTGTTCGGGGCGACCGGCTTCACCGGGGGGCTGACGGCCGAATACCTGGCCCGGCACGCGCCGCCCGGGTTGCGGTGGGCGCTGGCCGGGCGCAACCCCGATCGCCTCGCCGCCGTGCGCGGCCGGCTCGCCGCGATCGACCCCACGCTGGCCGACCTGCCGCTGCTCACCGCCGACGTGACCGACGCCGGGTCGCTGCGCGCCGTGGCGGAGAGCGCCCGGGTGGTCGCCAGCACCGTCGGCCCGTACGTCCACCACGGGCAGCCACTGGTCGCGGCCTGCGCCCGAGCCGGCACCGACTACCTGGACATCACCGGGGAGTCGGAGTTCGTCGACCTGATGTACGTCCGCCACCACGCCGAGGCGACCGCCAGCGGCGCCCGGCTGGTGCACGCCTGCGGGTTCGACTCCATCCCCCACGATCTGGGCGTCTGGTTCACCGTCAAGCAGCTGCCCGCCGACGTCCCGATCACCGTGGACGGCTACGTACGCGCCGGTGGCCGGTTCTCCGCCGGGACGTACCATTCCGCGCTCACCGCGTTCGCCCGGACCGGGGAGGCCAGCCGGGCCGCCCGGGCCCGCCGGGCGGTCGAGCCGCGCCCCACCGACCGCCGCGTCCGGGCGGTGCCCGGCCGGCTGGCCCGCTCGGCAGAGCTGGGCATCTGGACCGTGCCGCTGCCCACCATCGACCCGCAGGTGATCCGCCGAACGGCTGCCAGCCGCCCGGAGTACGGCCCGGACTTTCGCTACCGGCACTTCGCCGCCGTGAAGCGGCTGCCGACCGTACTGGTCAGCGCGGTGGGGCTCGGCGCGCTGGTCGGCCTGGTGAAGGTGCCGCCCACCCGACGTTGGCTGCTCGGGCGGCTCGCCTCCGGGCAGGGCCCGACCCCGCAGCAGCGGGCGTCGTCCTGGTTCCGGGTCCGGTTCGTCGGCACCGGCGGCGGAAAGCGCGTGGTCACCGAGGTCGCGGGGGGCGACCCGGGCTACGACGAGACGGCGAAGATGCTCGCCGAGTCGGCGCTCTGCCTCGCGTTCGACGACCTGCCGCCGACCGCCGGCCAGCTCACCCCGGTCGCGGCGATGGGTGACGCGCTGCTGGACCGGCTGGTCCGGGCCGGGCTCACCTTCCGGGTGCTCAAGCGGGACGATGCCACGCCGACGGCGCAGCGGGACGCGGAGCCGGCGGCTTGACCCTCGACCAGGTCGAGGGGGCAGGATGCCCGACGTGGTGAGCGACCTGCACAGCATCGGCGAGTTGGCCCGGGCCAGCGGCCTGACCGTCAGCGCGCTGCGCTTCTACGACTCGGCGGGCGTGCTGACGCCGGCCCTGGTCGACCCGGTGACGGGTTACCGCTGGTACACCGACGAGCAGATCGGCCCGGCCCGGCTGGTCGCGGGGCTGCGCCGGGTCGGCATGCCGGTGCCCGAGATCGCCGCCGCCGTCCGCGCCGAGCCGGCCGAGGTGCACCGGCTGCTCGACGCGCACCTGCGCCGGCTGGCCGACGGGCTGGCCGACGCCCGCCGCGAGATCGTCCGGCTCCGGGCCCTGGTCGACCCGGCGCCCACGACGGTGACCACGCTGCTGCTCTCCCCCGCCGAGCTGGCCGCCGCCCTCGACGCGGTGCGCTTCGCCGTCGGGGCCAACCCGGAGCTGCCGGCGCTGTCCGGGGTGCTGCTCGACGTGGAGCCGGACGGTGTGCGCCTGGTCGCCACCGACCGGCACCGGCTCGCGCTGGCCCGGGCCGGTGCGGCCGTCGACGGACCGCCCGCGCGGGTGCTCGTGCCGGTGGACCTCGTCGACCGGCTGCGCCGGCTGCTCGACACCGCCGACGCCCGGGAGGTGCGGCTGACCGTGGCCGGCGTCGACCTGCGGGTGACGGTGGCCGGTCGGACGCTGACGGGCACCGCCCTGCCGTACGACTTCCCGGACTACCGTCGGCTGCTGCGCGAGGCGGTCGGCGAGCGGCCGGCCGCGTACCGCATCCCGGTGGACGTGGTGGCGCTGCGGGCGGCACTGCGCGACCCGGCCGCCCCCACGCTGGCCCGCAAGTACGCCGGCACGCCGCTGGCGGTCTCCGTCCTCGGCCTCGACGACTCCGGCGGCCTGCGCCTGCTGCACCCCACCGAGCTGGCCGCGGCCGACCCGACGCCCGATCCGGTGCCCGATCCGGTGAGCGGGCTGCGGTTCGGGGTCAACGGCGAGTACCTGCTCGACGCACTGGACGCGGCCGGCTGCCCGCAGCTGGTGCTGGAGCTGGACGGGCCGATCGCCCCGCTGGCCGTGCGCCGCCCGAACGACGAGGACACCTTCTCCGTGCTGATGCCGATCCGGCTGTAAAACCTGTCGCGCTCCCCGTCCCCGGGTGGAAACGTGCGCGACGGTAGCATCTGATGGTTCACCAGTGAACCCCGGACGGAGGCGTACGGAGCAGCATGCTCGACATGGAGTTGATCCGGAAGGATCGCGAGGCGGTGGCGACCGCGCTGGCGAAGCGTCTGGATCCCGCCGAGGTCGATCGGGCCCTGGACGAGATCCAGCGGCTCGACCAGGAACGGCGCGCCCTGATCACGGAGATCGACGCCGAGCGGCAGCGCCGCAAGGCCGAGGCCCGTGCGTACGCGCAGGCGAAGCGCGCCGGCACCGAGCCGCAGGTCACCGCGCCGGAGTCCGAGCGCAAGCAGCTCGCCGAGCTGGAGTCCCAGTTGGACGAGGTGCAGGCCCGGCTGCGCGACGCGATGAGCGAGCTGCCGAACCTGCCCAGCGACGACGTCCTGCCCGGCGGCAAGGAGGCGAACCGGGTCGTCAAGACCTTCGGCGAGCCGCCGGTGATCGAGAAGGTCCGCGACCACGTGGAGCTGTCCCGCGCGCTGGGTCTGGTCGACTATGAGCGCGGCGTCAAGCTCGGCGGCTCCGGCTTCTGGATCTACACGGGGGTCGGCGCGCGGCTGGAGTGGGCGCTGCTCAACTACTTCGTCGACCAGCACATCAGGGCCGGCTACGAGTTCCTGCTCCCGCCGCACCTGCTGCTCGACTCGGCCGGTTTCGCCGCCGGTCAGTTCCCCAAGTTCTACGACGACGTCTACCACCTGGACGCCGACTCCGCGCCGCGCGGGCAGTTCCTGCTGCCCACGTCGGAGACGGCGATCCTGGGCGCGTACCAGGACGAGATCCTGGAGACCACGAAGCTGCCGCTGAAGGCGTTCGCGTACACGCCCTGCTACCGGCGGGAGTCGGCCGGGTCGCACTCGGACGAGCGCGGCACGGTGCGCGGGCACCAGTTCAACAAGGTGGAGATCTTCCAGTTCACCCTGCCCGAGCAGGCGGACGCGGCACTGGAGGAGATGCTCGCCCACGCCGAGAGCCTGGTCGAGGGGCTGGGTCTGCACTACCAGCGGACGCTGCTCTCGGCGGGTGACGCGAGCGCCTCGATGAAGAAGACCCTCGACATCGAGGTGTGGATGCCGAGCACCGGCAAGTACAAGGAGGTGTCGTCGGTCTCCTGGGCCGGCGACTACCAGGCCCGCCGGGCGGCCATCCGCTACCGCGAGCCGGGTGCCAAGCAGACCCGCTTCGTGCACACCCTCAACGGCTCCGCGCTGGCCACCAGCCGGCTCTTCCCGGCCATCCTGGAGCAGTACCAGCAGGCCGACGGCTCAGTCCTGGTCCCCGAGGTCCTCCAGGACCGCCTGGGCACAGACCGCCTGTCCCCGCACTAAACCCCGCCTCCCGCTGTCGATCATGAAGTTATTGCCCGCCGCCTCGGCGTGTCGCGGCAACAACTTCATGTT
>NZ_JBFAPG010000449.1:0-5236 GCF_040675595.1 Micromonospora sp. NPDC049580 | reverse complement strand
CGGAGACCGGCGAGGTGCTCGCCGAGCGCTCCGAGTCGCTGGGTACGGCGACCAACAACGTCGCCGAGTACCAGGGCCTGATCGCCGGTCTGCGGGCCGCCGCCGAGCTGAACGCCGCCGAGGTGGACGTCCGGATGGACTCCAAGCTGGTGGTCGAGCAGATGTGCGGCCGGTGGCAGATCAAGCACCCGGGCCTGCGCCCGCTCGCCGCCCAGGCGGCCACGCTGGTGGGCCGCTTCGGCGCGGTCCGCTTCACCTGGATCCCCCGCGAGCAGAACCGGCACGCCGACGCGCTGGCCAACGCCGCCATGGACGCCGCCGCCGGCCGGCCCACCCCGCCGCCGGCCTCCCTCGGCGCACCGGCCTCGGCCAGCGCCCCGGCCGGAGGCGCGTCGACGGGCAGCGATCCGGCGACCGCGCCGGCCTCCTGGGAGCCCCGTCCGAGCTTCACGGCCACCCGCCTGATCCTCGTGCGGCACGGCGAGACCGCGTACACCGAGCAGGGCCGCTACTCCGGCCGCGGCGACGTGCCGCTCTCCGAGCGCGGCCGGGCCCAGGCCCGCGCCACCGGCGCCCGGGTGGCCGCGCTGGCCCCGTCCGTCGCGGCCGTGCTCAGCTCACCCCTGTCCCGGTGTACGGCCACCGCCGCGGCGATCGCCGGGGCGCTCGGTGACGTGCCGGTCCGCACCGAGACCGACCTGATCGAGTGCGACTTCGGGCAGTGGGAGGGGCGCACCTTCGCCGAGGTACGCCAGGAGTGGCCGGGGGAGATGGACGCCTGGCTCGCCTCGCCACGGATCGCCCCGCCGGGCGGCGAGTCGTTCACGCAGGTGGCCGAACGCGTCCACCGGGTCGTCAACGCGCTGCCGGCGGCGTACCCCGGGGAGACCGTGGTGGTCGTCTCGCACGTCTCGCCGATCAAGCTGGCGCTGCGCGACGCCCTCGCCGCCAGCGACGCCTTCCTGCACCGGCTCTTTTTGGACGCGGCCGGCATCTCGGTGCTCGACATGTGGCCCGACGGCGGCATCGCGGTCCGCACGGTCAACGACACCGCGCACCTGCCCGCCGCCTGAGCCGCGCCCCTCCGGCACCCGTCGCACCTCGCCCGCCAGCGGAACTGTCGCGCCGTTCGGCGCAGCCGGTGCGCCGTTCGGCGCAGAGCCGTCCGCGCGCTGATCGTGACGGCGGTCACAGAGTCGTAGCCTCCGGCCGTTACATCGAGTGCCTCGACTCCCCGGAGGTGTGTCAGATGCCTGCACCGGAACCGGAGGCGCCCACCACGGCGCCAACCCGGGCGAAGGACCACAGTCCCTGGAACTGGTTGCTCTTTCTCCCCATCGTGGTGCCGCTGATCCCGGCGTTCTTCAACGGCGACGCGCCCCGGATCTTCGGGTTCCCGCGCTACTACTGGCTGCAACTGGCCTGGATCCTGCTCGGCGTCTCCACGACGACGCTGGTCTACCAGATGACCAAGAAGCGGGGTGAGCACTGATGTGGCGTGACCATCTCACCGAGATCATCGTCTTCTCCCTGCTGTTCCTGCTGGTCAGCGCGATGGGCTTCGTGGCCGCGCGGTGGCGGCGGCCGAAGGACATGGCGCACCTCGACGAGTGGGGCCTGGGCGGGCGCAGCTTCGGCGGCTGGATCACCTGGTTCCTGGTCGGCGGTGACCTCTACACCGCGTACACCTTCGTGGCGGTGCCGGCGTTGATGTTCGGAGCCGGGGCGGCCGGGTTCTTCGCGGTGCCGTACACGATCGTCGTCTACCCGCTGGTCTTCCTGGTGCTGATCCGGCTCTGGTCGGTCTCGCACCGGCACGGCTTCGTCACCCCGGCCGACTTCGTCCGTACGCGGTTCGACTCGCCGGTGCTGGCGCTGCTGATCGCGATCACCGGCATCGTGGCCACGATGCCCTACATCGCGCTGCAACTGGTGGGCATCGAGGCGGTCCTCAAGACCATGGGCGTCACGGGTGAGAGCACCCTGGCCCGGCACCTGCCGATCATCATCGCGTTCGCCATCCTGGCGGCGTACACCTACCAGTCCGGGCTGCGCGCTCCGGCGCTGATCGCGTTCGTCAAGGACAGCCTGATCTACATCGTGATCCTGGTGGCGGTCATCTACCTGCCGTACAAGCTCGGTGGCTGGGGCGACATCTTCGACGCGGCGGACGCGAAGTTCCAGGCGTCACCGAACCCGAACGACGGCATCCTGCTCAACGGCAACAACCAGCTGCAGTACGTCACGTTGGCGTTCGGCTCGGCGCTGGCGCTGTTCCTCTACCCGCACAGCATCACCGGCGTGCTGGCCAGCCGGAACCGCGACGTGATCAAGCGCAACATGTCGGCGCTGCCCGCGTACAGCCTGCTGCTCGGGCTGATCGCGCTGCTCGGCTACATGGCCATCGCGGCCGGGGTGAAGCCGCTGCCGGGCGCGTCGGCGGGCAGCGTCGACAACAACACGATCGTGCCGCTGCTGTTCGACCAGCAGTTCCCGGACTGGTTCGCCGGGGTCGCGTACGCCGCCATCGGCATCGGCGCGCTGGTGCCGGCGGCGATCATGTCGATCGCGGCGGCGAACCTGTTCACCCGCAACATCTACAAGGAGTACCTGAAGCGGGACGCCTCCCCGGCGCAGGAGGCGAACGTCTCGAAGATCGCCTCGCTGGTGGTCAAGGTCGGGGCCGTGGCCTGCATCGTGTTCCTCGACCCGCAGTTCTCGATCGACCTCCAGCTCATCGGCGGCGTGATCATCCTGCAGACGCTGCCGGCCGTGGCGCTGGGCCTCTACACTCGCTGGTTCCACCGGACCGCCCTGATCGCCGGCTGGGTCGCCGGGATGGGGCTCGGCATGTGGATGCTCTACCAGGTGGCCAGCCCCACCCGGAAGCACTTCGGCGGGTCGGCGTTCCCGCTGGAGAAGTTCGGGTTCGACACGCCCAAGACGATCTACGTCGGCATCGTGGCCGTGCTGGTCAACCTGGCGGTCGCCGCCCTGTTGACGCTGGTCCTGCGGGCCACCAAGGCGCCCGAGGGAGTCGACGGCACCACGCCGGACGACTACTTCGCCGACGAGGGCGACCCCCGCATCACCCCCGGCGTCGACCGCGACGCCGACTCGGCCCGCGAACCGGTCGCCTGACCCCGTTCCCCGTTCCCGTTCCCCGTTCCCCGGGCGCCCGCCGCGAGGTCGGCGCCCGGGGTGCCCGGCAGGCCCGTCGCCCGCTCGCGCCGTCGCCTGTCGCGCCGTCGCCTCAAGATCGTGCTCGATCGTTGTTGTAGTGGTGTCGGGCCCTGGGGATGCCACTACAACAAGGATGTTGCGCGATCTGGGCGGTCGAAGGGTCACGCGCGTCCGGCGACCCGGGGCGGTGGCGGGTCAGCGGGCGTGGGTTAGCGGCGGTTGCGGTTCACCAGGGCCTGGTTGAGGCGGCCCAGTAGGGTCGCCAGGGTGGCCCGGTCCTCGGTGCTCCAGTCGGCCAGCATGTCGCCGTAGAGCCGGGTGCGGGCGGCCTGCACGGCGGCCATCCGCTGTAGCCCGGCCGGGGTGGGGGAGATGACCGTGCCTCGGCCGTCCGTCGGGTCGGGGGCGCGGACGATCAGGCCGTCGCGTTGCAGGGCGGAGACCTGCCGGGTCACCGTCGAGCCGTCCAGGTTGAGTCGCGCGGCGAGGGCGGAGACGTTCTGCGGGCCGGCTGCGTCCAGGTGGCGCAGGATGACGTACGCCGCGCGGTCGAGCACCCGGTGCTCGGCGGTGCCGGTGGCCCGCCGGGTGGCCTCGCCGAAGCGCATCAACAGGGCCACCTCGGTCTCGATCCGGCCGAGGGTGCTCTCGTGGTCGTCGCTCATAGCTGTATGATACAGCGTAAGTACCTGTACGATACAGCTAATTGGGGAGTCGGAGTGGATCGGTCATCCGAACCAAACCGCAGTGCCATCTACGCCACCACACTGGTGGCCTTCCTCGCGATCGCCGGCATCGCCGTGGTCGATCCGATCCTGCCGGCCATCGGCGACGCGATCGGGGTCACCGCCTGGCAGGTCGAGTTGCTGTTCACCGCGTACATCGCGGTCATGGCCCTCGGCATGATCCCGGCGACGCTCGCCAGCGGCCGGTTCGGGTTCAAGCCGGTCCTGATCACCGGGGTCTCGGTGGTCGGGCTGGCCGCCATCCTCGCCTCGTCCAGCGACAACATCGTGCAGCTGTCCGTGCTGCGCGGCGTCTGGGGGCTGGGCAACGCGATGTTCTTCGCCACCGCCATGGTGGTGCTGGTCAACCTGGCCGTCGACCGGGAGTGGGTGGTCGGCCTGTTCGAGACAGCCCTCGGTCTCGGCTTCGCCGTCGGCCCGCTGATCGGCGGCCTGCTCGGCCAGGTCTCCTGGCGGCTGCCGTTCTTCGTCTGCGGCGTGTTCATGGTGCTCGCGCTCGGCGTGGCCGCCCGCAAGCTGCGCGAACCCACCAACCGGCAGGCCCCGGTACGCGTCGGCCAGATCTTCGCCACCTACCGCCGACCGGCGTTCATCGCCCTCTGCGTGGTGACCGCCGCGTACAACTTCGTGTTCTTCGTCGTGCTCGGCTACACGCCGCTCTTCCTCGGCCTGGACGTCGTCCCGCTGGGGCTCGCGTTCACCGGCTGGGGGCTCGGCCTGGCCACCGGCATCCTGGTGATCGGCCACCGGCTGGCTCACCGGATCGGCGCGGTGCAGACCGTCGGCGTGGCCATCGCCGGCCTACTGGTCTGCATGGTCCTCTTCGCCACCTCCACCAGCACCGCCGAGGCGCTCGTGGTGCTCGTGCTCGCCGGCCTCTGCATGGGCCTGGCCAACGCCAACCTCACCGACCTGGCGCTCGGCCTCGGCTCCAGCGACCGCAGGCTCGCCACCGGCGCGTTCAACCTGGTCCGCTGGGGCGCCGCCGCGCCCGCGCCGATCATCTCCGGCAAGCTCGCCGAGCGCTCGCTGTCGCTGCCGTTCTGGGTCGGCTTCGGGGTGCTCGCCGTCGGTGTGCTGGTCTACCTGGCCTTCGCGCACGTGATGGCCGCCGGCTACGGCGAGCGGGTGCTGTGGTCCCGCTGGAACCGCAGCGCCGCGAGTGCCGAGAACACCGCCGAGGAGCCGGTCGGCGAGGCGTACTGACCCCCGGCTCCCGCCGGTCCGCTGCGCCGTTCGAGATCCGCGCACTTTCGGGGATATTGCTGCCTCCGGGCTCGCTGAGGCAGCAACATCCCGGAAGTTGC
>NZ_JBFAPG010000448.1:0-5291 GCF_040675595.1 Micromonospora sp. NPDC049580 | reverse complement strand
CCGCCCGCCGGCTGCCCGCCGCCGCGCCCGACCTCGCCGCCTACCGGGCGGCGGTGGCCGACCTGCTGGTCGAGGTGGGCGCCCTGGCCGACGCCACCAGCACCCGGGCCCGCCAGGTGCTCATCGACGAGCGGCTGCGCGAGCCGGCCCTGGCGGCCGTGCTCGACGCCACCCCGCAGGGTCTGCTCGGCGCGCGTGAGACGTTGCTGCTGGAGATGGCCCGCTACCAGCCGAACGAACGCACCTCGGCGCGGGACCTCACCGCGCTGGTCCGGATCTACCTGCTCTCCCGCATCGACGTGCTGTGGTGGCAGGACGCCCCGATCTTCGTCACCGACGACCAGGTCAACGGCAGCGCCGACCTCGTCGACCTGGAGTGGCTGCGCCGCCGGGACCTGCTGCGCTTCCGGTACCAGGAGCAGCCCACCACCGTCCTGGGCCGCGCCGCGCGCGGACTGCGTCGGCGACTGCTACCCGACGCGAGCCCGCGCACCGCCGGGCTGCTGTTCCGTCGGGCCCGCCGGGAGGTGGTGGCCCTGCTCAACGAACTCGGCCGGGAGTTCGCCGCCGTCACGCCGCCGGCCACCCCGCCGCTGTGGGTGACCAGCCTCGTGCGCAGCACCGAGCACCAGTACCGGCTGCGTCGCCTGGGCTACGCCGCCATGCTGCCCAGCGGGCACTGCCTCGGCTACTCAGCCGACGTCGAGCTGGCCTGGTTCGAGCGGTTCGGCGCACGCGACACCCTCGCGGAGCTGCTGTTGGCCCGCCAGGACGCCGGCGAGCTGAACGTGATCGACGAGGGACAGGCCTGGCACCTGTGTCTCGCACCCTCCGCCCGGCGTCGTCTGCGCCGGGCGTACGAGGCCGAGATGGGGGTCTGAGCCCGTGTGTGGCATCGCGCTGAGCCTCGGCCCCGAGGCCGACCCCGCGACCTTCCGGCGGATGCTCGCCGTCCTCGCCCCGCGCGGCGAGGTCACCGAGACCCGCTTGGAACGCGGGCTGCTCGCCGGCACCCGCCGACTGCGCGTCGTCGACCGCGACCGGGCCGTGCAGCCCTGGACGTCGACCGACGAGCGCTGGCTGCTCTGCTTCAACGGCGAGATCTTCAACCACCGGGAGTTGCGCGCGCAGCTCACCCGGCTCGGGCAGGTGTTCCGCACCGACAGCGACACCGAGGTGCTGCTGGCCGCGTTCCAACAGTGGGGCGAATCCGCGGTGACGCGGCTGCGCGGCGAGTACGCCTTCGCGGTCGTCGAACGCGCCAGCGGTCGGGCGTACCTGGCCCGCGACCCGCTCGGGGTGAAACCGCTGTACTGGTCCCGGCGACCCGGCTGCCTGCACCTCGCCTCCGAGGTGAAGGCGCTCGTCGGGCACCACGCCCCGGTCGCCGAGGTGCCGCCCGGACACCACGGCTGGGCCGAGCCGGACGGGCCCGTGCGGCTGCGCCCGTACGTCGACCTGCTCACCATCGGCGCGGGTCTGCCGGTCATCGACGACCCGGACGAGGCCACCCTGCTCGTCCGGGCTGCCCTGACCGACGCCATCCGGATGCGGGTGGAGACCGATCTGACCGTCGGGGTGGTGCTCTCCGGCGGGCTGGACAGCTCGTTGACGCTGCGGCAGGTGCGGGACATCCACCCGGACTGCGTGGCGGTGACGGTCGGCGTGCCGGACAGCCCCGACGTGGCGTACGCCCGGCGGCTCGCCGCCGACCTCGACGTGCCGCACGTGGTGGTCGAGCTGCGCCCACGCGACATCCGGCTGGCCGACGTCCGCGAGGCCATCCGGATCTCCGAGCTGACCGAGTACGGCGACATCATCAACGCCGTCGTCTCGGTGCCGATCTTCCGGCGGCTGCGCGACCTCGGCGTGAAGGTGGTGCTCACCGGCGACGGCTCCGACGAGCTGTTCGGCGGGTACCCGATGTACCACCAGGTCGACCCGATCGCGTCGCGTCGGCTGTTCCTGCACCGCATCCGCAACCTGTGCCGTACCGAGTTGCAGCGGGTCGACCGGACCGCCATGGGGCACGCGGTGGAGGCACGGGTGCCGTTCCTCGACCTCAGCGTGGTGGAGTTGGCGATGCGTCTGCCCCTGGACCTGAAGGTGCGCGACGGCCAGGAGAAGTGGATCGTGCGGCGGGCGTTCGCCGACGTGCTGCCCGACTACGTCCTGCGGCGGCCGAAGAACCCCATGTCGTACTCCTCCGGGCTGCACGAGCGGGTCCGGCTCTACAAGCCGCTGTTCGCGCGGATGCACCGGTCGTTCGGCTACGACCTGCTGGAACCGGTCCGCCGTGACTTCGACACCGTGCTCAGCCGCTGCGGCAACGACCTGGACCGGGCCATCGCCGACGGGATGAACCGGCCCGACTACACCGTCCTGGAACACGCCCGCGACCTGGTCGGGGCGGCGAGGTGGAACGCCGCGCCGATGGTCCGCCGACTGGTCGGGCCCCGCCCGCCCCGCCGCTCACCCGTCGGCTGAGCACCCCACCCGACGCTTGACTCTGACACCGTGTCAGGGACGAGCGTGAGGGGACCATGTTCACCATCGGAGACTTCGCCCGACTGGGCCGCGTGTCGGTGCGGATGCTGCGCCACTACGACAGCATCGGCCTGCTCCGCCCGGCCAGCGTCGACGCGCACACCGGCTACCGCTTCTACCGGGCGGACCAGCTGCGTCGGCTCAACCGGGTGCTCGCCCTCAAGGACCTGGGTCTCACGCTCGAGCAGGTGCGGGCGATCCTGGACGACGCCGTCGACGTGGCCGAGCTGCGAGGCATGCTGCGGTTGCGTCGCGGCCAGCTGACGGCGCAACTGGCCGCCGACACCGCCCGGCTCGCGGCCGTCGAGGCGAGGCTCCGGATGATCGAGTCGGAGGGTCAAATGACCGCCCAGGATGTCGTCCTCAAGGACATCGCGCCGGTTCGCCTCGCGGAGCTGACCGCCGTCGCGCCCAGCTATGAGAGCCAGGACATCGGTCCGGTGATCCAGCCGCTCTACCCGGAGCTGTTCCGCCGGCTGGCCGAGGCCGGGATCACGCCGACGGGCCCGGCCATCGCCTGGTACGAACCCGCCGGCGACGACGACGGCGACGCGGTCGTCGTGCACGCCGGGGTGACCGTCGGCGCCGGCGTGTCGGCAGGTCCTGACCTGGCGGTACGTGATCTGCCCGCGGTGGGCACGGCCGCGACGATCGTCCATCACGGCGCCATGGACGACGTCGAGCAGAGCGTCGAGGTGCTTGCCCGGTGGATCGAGGAGAACGGCTACCGCACCGACGGATTCGCCCGTGAGGTGTACCTGGACTATTGCCAGGACTCCCCGGAGCAGGGCGTCACCGAGCTTCAGCTCGCCGTCTACCGCGCCTGACGGTCGCGCTGCCGTCCCGACGGCGGCGCGTCGGCGGCCGGAGCCCGGACCGTCCCCAGCGCCAGGTCCGATCGCCGCCAGCACCCGCGCCGCCGCCGGGCCAGGCTGGACGCATGACCACCACCACCACCACCTTCCGCGTCCAGGCCGTGCCGGCCGCGGCGCTCGACCTCGTCCGTCGGACCGGCCGCGACGCCGCCGGCCATCTCGTCGAAGGGCGCCTGGCCGGCGGCGGGGAGCCGCTGCGCTGTTGCCTGCGCGACGCCGAGGCGGGGGAGGCGCTGCTGCTCTTCGGCTACGCCCCGCCGATCGCCGCCGTCGCATACCGGGAGATCGGGCCGATCTTCGCGCACGCCGCCGCCTGCTCCGGTCCGGATCACGGCGGCGGCCATCCGTCGGCCTGGCGGGGACGTCCCCAGGTCCTGCGGGCGTACGACCGGCAGGGACGGATCTGCGGCGGCCGGCTGCATGACGGCACGGACCCGGAGGCGGTGATCGCGGAGCTGTTCGCCGACCCGCAGGTGCACCAGCTGCACAGCCGCAACGTGGTCTACGGCTGCTTGATGTTCGTGGTGGAGCGGGCCACCGGGTGACGGTCCTCAGCTGACCAGCAGCAGCGCGCCGACCGCCGCGAGCGTGCCCACGACGGCGAGCAGGGTGCTGGTCAGCACGAACCGCTTCACCGGCACCGCCACACCGGCCGCCCGACACCGTTCGAACCACAGCAGGGTGGCCAGCGACGCCCACGGCGCGGCCAGCGGGCCGACGTTCGTGCCGATCAGCAGGGCCAGCAGGCGGGTGTGGTCGGCGCCGGGCAGCACCGACTCACCGGCCAGGTACGCCGGCAGGTTGTTCACCGCGTTGGCCAGCAGCGCCCCGGTGCCGCCGGCACGCAGCGCGCCGGCCGCTCCACCGTCGGCCCCGACCAGGCCGGCCACCAGGTCGTCCAGCCCGTGCCGGCCGAGGGTCTGCACCACCAAAAACAGGCCGACGACGAAGAGCAGCAGCCGTACGGGCACCAGCCCGGGGCGCAGCGTCGCCGGGGAGCGGACCACGAAGCCCACCAGCACCAGCGCGAGCGCGACGCTGGAGGCGAGCCCGATCTCCACCCCGGCGAGGATGCCGGCGACGAAGAGCAGGCAACCGGCGAGCGCGGTGCGGTGCAGCACCGGGTCGGGCGGCACGTGCCGCTCCGGCGGGACGAAGCGTCCGCCGGCCGGCCGTTCGCGCCGCCACCAGCCGTACCAGAGCAGCACCATCGTGACCGCCACGGCGGCGAGCTGCGGCAGCGCCATCCGCTCGGCGTACGACAGTGGCGTGAGGCCGACCCGGTCGGCGGCCAGCAGGTTCGTCAGGTTGGACACCGGCAGCAGCAGGCTGGCGGTGTTCGCCAGCCAGACCGTGGTGACCGCGAGCGGCGCGGCCGGGACCCGCAGGGTGCGCGCCAGCGCCAGCAGCACCGGGGTGAGCAGCACGGCTGTGGTGTCGAGGTTGAGCACGAGCGTGGTCACCGTGGCGAGGCCACCGCAGAGCAGGAACAGCGCCGCCCAGCGGCCGCGGGCGGCGATGGCCAGCCGGCTGGCCAGCACGTCGAAGACGCCGGCCACGGCGGTCAGCTCGGCCAGCACGATCACGGTGCCGAGGAAGAGCAGCAGCGGCAGGATGCGGTGCAGGGTCGCCGTGGTCTCGGCGCGGGGCAGCAGCCCGCTCAGCGCGCAGGCCGCACCGGCCACCGCGAGGACGACCGCCACCAGGTCGAGCGGGTGGGGGCGCCAGCGCGCGGTCGGCTCGGGCGGGGCGGGCGGCGCGCCGGCGGCAGACTTCACAGCTGACCACGTTGGCACATCACCCGCCGGCCCGGCCGGCGCCCCGATCGGGGGCAGCCCGGTGGGGCCCGTCACCTGGGCGGGGGCGGCC
>NZ_JBFAPG010000447.1:0-5292 GCF_040675595.1 Micromonospora sp. NPDC049580 | reverse complement strand
GCCCGGTGGGCTCGGCGCGTTCGGCAGGTCAGGGCAGGGTCCACTTCTGGTTGGCCGCGCCGTTGCAGGTCCAGAGGTGGACGATGGTGCTGTCCGCCGAGTTGTTGCCGGAGACGTCCAGGCACTTGGCCGAGGACGTGTTGCGCAGGCTGCCGTCGGACTGGGCCGCCCAGTTCTGCGCGCCGGTGCCGTTGCAGGTCCAGAGCTGGATCTTGGTGCCGTCGGCGGTGCCGCTGCCGGACACGTCGAGGCACTTGCCGAGCGCCTTGATCGTCGAGTTCGGCGTCACGGTCCAGGTCTGCGCCGTACTGCCGTTGCAGGTGTAGATCTGGATCTGGGTGCCGTCGGCAGTGGCGCCGCTGCGCACGTCCAGGCACTTGCCGGCGAGGCCCTTGACCGGGCCGACCCCGGTGCTGCCGCCGGTCCCCTTGACCAGGGTGAAGTCGTCCACGTCGAAGAGCCCCGTGCCGCTGCCGCCAAACGTGAGGTAGAGGTTCTGGGTGCCGGACGGGACGTTGGACAGCGTCGTGGTGACGTTGGCGAACGTCGTCCAACTGCCGGTGTTGGGCACCGTGACCGTGCCGAGCACCGGACCGGTGGCCGAGCCGGTGCGGACCTGGATGGTGCCGCCCGCGCCGCCGGAGACGACCCGGGAGGTGAACGAGGTGACGCCGGTCAGGTCCACGCCGTTGTACGCGGCCCAGTCACCCGGGTCGATGTAGCCGACGGTCTGACCACCGTTGGCGCCCGCCTTGGTGAACGCGGAGACCCCGTTGGCCGAGCTGAACGACTCGGCCTGGATGGTGGTGTTCCCGCTCGGGGGAGGCGTGGTGCCCAGCTCCTTGATCCGGATGTTGCGGAACGAGGCGTCGTCACCGGTGCCGTGGTTCTGGATGCCGATGTGGCCGGCCAGCGACCGTACCGGATTGGTGTTGGTGAAGTCGTTGATCTTCACCCCGTTGAGGAAGATCTGCAGCCGCTCGCCCTCGACCAGCAGCTCGTAGGTGTTCCACTCCCCCGGCGCGTTGAGCGCCGCGTCGCGGGCCGCGAGGTCTGCTGACTTGAAGGTGTAGACCGAGCCGGTGGTGCGGTCGGCCGCGTCGGTGGCGTCGATCTGGATCTCGTAGCCGTTGTCCACCGCCGACCACGGGTCGCTCGACGGCGGGAAGCCGATGAACACGCCCGAGTTGTCGTCGCCGGCCAGCTTCCAGTCCAGCTTCAGCGAGTAGTTGGTGAACTGCTTGGCGCTGTACCAGTACAGGCCCATGCCGCCCACCGAGGTGAGGGTCGCGTCGGAGTTGGTGAAGTTGCCCGGACCGGCCTGCGACCAGCCGGTCGTGGAGCCGTTGTAGAGCGGGGTGTAGCCGGTCTCGGGCCGGCAGTCGGCCTTGCTCCGGCCGGCCGCGTACCGGATGCCGCCGAGCAGGTGGGCCCGGAACGCCGGCTCGGCGTACGACGCCTGGGTGTGCCCGCCGCCGGTGTAGAAGGACCGGCCGCCGCTGTAGCTCTTGCACCAGGAGTGCGGGTGGTCGGCGCCCATGCCGCCCCCGGAGTACGACGATTCGTCGAGCGTGGCCAGCACGTGTGCGGTGGACCGGGCGTTGGTGCGGTAGTTGTACCACTCGTCGGTGCGGGTCCAGGTCTGCGGCAGGTGCCCGGTGGCCGCGTTCCCCCGGTCCTCCACCTTGACGTTGGCCTGCTGGATGGCCGGGTGCGAGGCGAACCACGCGCCGACCAGGTTGCCGTAGAACGGCCAGTCGTACTCGGTGTCGGCGGCGGCGTGCACACCCACGTACCCGCGGCCGGACCCGATGTACGACTCGAAGGCGGTCTGCTGGGTGGCGTTGAGCACGTCGCCGGTGGTGTTGAGGAAGACGACCGCCTCGTACTGGGCGAGGTTGGCGGTGGTGAACGCGGCGGCGTCCTCGGTGGCGGTCACGGTGAAGTTGTTCGCGGCGCCCAGGTCACGGATGGTCTGGATGCCGACCGGGATCGCGTCGTGGCGGAAGCCGGCGGTCTTGGAGAACACCAGCACGTCGTACGGGGCGTCGGCGGCGCTGGCCGGGGTGGCCGGGGTGGTGCAGGCGATGACGGCGAGGACGGCGGTGGTCGCGCCGAGGACGGTTCGCAGGAGTCTGCGCATGGTCGCTCTCCTTCGGGACGGTGGGGAGGGGCTCCCGTGCGGTGGGAGCCCCTCCGCTCAGCTCAGGGCAGGGTCCACTTTTGGTTCGCGGCGGCGGTGCAGGTCCAGAGGTTCACCACGGTGCTGTCCGCGGAGTTGCTTCCGGAGACGTCCAGGCACTTCCCGGACGCCACGTTGCGGAGCGTGCCGTCGGCCTGCCCGGCCCAGTTCTGCGCCCCGGTGCCGTTGCAGGTGTAGAGCTGGATCTTGGTGCCGTCGGCGGTGCCGGCACCGGAGACGTCCAGGCACTTGCCCAACGACTTGATTGTGGAGTTCGGCGTGACCGCCCAGGTCTGGGCCGCACTGGCGTTACAGGTATAGATCTGGATCTGCGTGCCGTCGGCGGTGGCGGCGTTGCGCACGTCCAGGCACTTGCCGCCCAGACCCTTGATCGGACCGGTCCCGCCGGTGGGGGCCGAGCCGGTGGTGAAGGTGAACGCGTCCAGGTCGTAGAGCGCGCCGGTGCCCGTACCCGCGAAGGTCAGGTAGAGCGTGGTGGTGCCGGTCGGCGGGTTGGTGATCGCCCCCGTGACAGTGGTGAAGGTTTCCCAGCCGCCGGTCACCGGGACGGTCGCGGAGCCGAGCACCGTGCCGGTGGCCGAGCCGGCCCGCACCTGGAGGGTGCCGCCGGCGCCCGCCGAGGAGACCCGGGCGGTGAACGAGGTGACGTTGCCGAGCCGGTACGGCTGGAACGCGATCCAGTCGCCGTTGTTGATGTCGCCGACGGTCTTGCCGCCCTCGGCCGGGGTCTTGCTGAACACGTTGATCCCGGACGAGCTGCCGAAGAACTCGGCCTGGCGGTGGCGCGGCGGCAGCGTGTGCTGGGTGTGCGTGGTCAGCCCACCGGCGTCGGTGTACTCGGCGTCGAAGATGGCGAAGATGTTCGCCGCGTCGTCGTGCTCACCGTCGACCGGGATGGTGATCGAGCCGGAGCAGCCGGTCTTCGAGGTGATCTGGTGCCCGTGCTGGTCGTGCCCGAGCACGTAGGTCATCTTGACCTTCGTGCAGTCGATCGTGCCGTCCTCCGGGTCGGTCACCGTGATGCTGTACGGCACGGTGTCACCGAAGCTGAACAACTGCCCGTTGCCGGGGTTGTTGATGGTCACCGTGGGCGCGGTGTTGCCGACGCTGATCTGCACGCTGGCGCTGCCGGTGGCGCCCTGCGGGTCCCGTACGGTCAACGTGGCGGTGTAGGTGCCGTTCGTGCTGTACGTCTTCGTCGGGTTCGCCGTCGTGGAGGTGGTGCCGTCGCCGAAGTTCCACGAGTAGGTCAACGCCCCGCCCTCGGGGTCGGACGAGCCGGCCGAGGAGAACACCACGGTCAGCGGGGCCGCGCCGGAGGTCTTGTTCGCGCTCGCCGCGGCGCTGGGCGCCCGGTTGCCGCCGCCGACGTAGTCGAAGCGGTAGAGCGCCGAGTTGGCGTCACCGTTGAAGTAGCCGGTGCCGTAGTCGAGCACGTAGTACGAGCCGTCCGGGCCGAAGGCCGAGTCCATCACCTGCTTGCCGACCCAGGGAAAGGCGTCGATGGTGCCCCGGGAGCCGTCGGAGTTGACGTGGATGGGCTTGATCCAGCCCCGGCCGAACTCGGTGGCGAAGAACTGGCCGTCGAACGACTGCGGGAACTTCGTGGTGGAGGTCGACGAGGCGTTGTAGCGGTAGACCGGGCCGGCCATCGGCGACTCGGAGCCGCCGCCGAACTCGGTCGGGGTGCCGGCGTCGCCGGCGTACCGGATCCAGGCCGGCTGGGCCGGCGGCAGGGTGGTCAGGCCGGTGTTGCGGAACGAGTTGTTGGTCGGCCCGCCGGCGCAGTTGTACTTCGCTCCGCTGGCGTTGGTGGCGAAGTCCCACTCGTTGTACGTCTCGGTGGTGGTGTTCGTGCCGGTGCAGTACGGCCAGCCGAAGTTGCCCGGCGCGGCGACCCGGTTGAACTCGACCTGGCCCGACGGCCCGCGGGTGGAGCTGGTGCTGCCGGCGTCCGGCCCGTAGTCACCGACGTAGACGACGCCGGTGGCCTTGTCCACGCTGATCCGGAACGGGTTGCGGAACCCCATCGCGTAGATCTCCGGCCGGGTCTTGGCCGTGCCGGGGGCGAACAGGTTGCCCGACGGGATGGAGTACGTGCCGTTGGCGTTCACCTTGATCCGCAGGACCTTGCCCCGCAGGTCGTTGGTGTTGCCGGCGCTGCGCTGCGCGTCGTACCCCGGGTTGCGGTTGGTCCGCTCGTCGATGGGCGAGTAGCCGGCGGAGTCGAACGGGTTGGTGTCGTCGCCGGTGGACAGGTAGAGGTTGCCGGCGGCGTCGAAGTCGATGTCCCCGCCGACGTGGCAGCACAGACCGCGGTCGGCCGGTACGTCGAGGACGTCGACCTTGCTGGCCTGGTTGATCGTGAAGTCGCTGTTGAGGGTGAACCGGGAGAGGCGGTTCACTCCCTGCCAGGCCGAGAAGTCGGTGCCGGTCGCGGGCGCGTCGCCGGCGGGGGTGGACAGCGGCGGCGCGTAGTAGAGGAAGATCTGCCGGTTGCTGGCGAAGTTCGGGTCGACGCCGACGCCCTGCAACCCCTCTTCGTCGTGGTTGTAGACCGACAGGGTGCCGATCACCGACGTGGTGCCGTTCGCGTCGGTGCGGCGCAGCGTGCCGTTGCGGGCGGTGTGCAGGACCGAACGGTCCGGCAGCACGGCCAACGACATCGGCTCACCCATGTCGGACACGCCCCGGGCGAGTTCGACCTGCTGGAAGTCGGTGGCGTTGATCGTGTGCGCCTGGGCCGGTGTCGGGCTGGCCGCGAGCGTGACCGTGCCGGCCGCGGCCACGAGGAGCAGGGCCGATCCGGTGGAGAGCCATCGTCGGGATCGACGAGGGGGTGCGTCCTTGTTGGACATCTGTGCTGTCCCTTCCTGACGAATGAAGCCAGGCCGGGCGCGCGCCGTCGCGCCGGATGCCGTAGCGGTGGTGGGGTCGATGGGTTACCGCGCCGCCGGTTCACCTCGACGAAACAATGTCGTGTTGGCCCCGACACTAAGTCGCGCATGTCGATGTGTCCATACCTTCCGACGATCCAGCATCAACTTTCGTCGATTTGATTGAAAGTTGCCGGGTTGGGACCCCAGAAG
>NZ_JBFAPG010000446.1:0-5307 GCF_040675595.1 Micromonospora sp. NPDC049580 | reverse complement strand
GGGGCCCGCCCCCTCCCTCCCCTCCCGGGGGGGGGCGCCGGCCCAACCCCCCCCCCCCCCCCTGCGCTCGCCGGTGCCCGGCCCACTGGGGTGCGCCCCGCCCCTGGGGTGGGAGGGCGCACCGCCCCCGTCGGATGCCGTCACCGACAACCCGGATCGAGTCTGCGGCGCACCGCACTCGATCCGCTCTCAGATCACTATCACCAGACTGCGGCGATCTGTGATCGTCGGGCTACGCTGCTGGAAGTTGCGCCATCGACGCGGGGGAGCAGATGCGGTTCGGGATCCTGGGGCCTCTGCGCGTCGGCGGTGGCGAGTCCACCGTCACCGCTGGCCGGGACCGGGTCGTGCTCGCCATGCTGCTGCTCCGTGCCGGCCGGCTGGTGCCGATCGAGGAGCTGGTCGACGCGGTGTGGGAGGAGCGCCCGCCGGCGACCGCCCGGGCCCAGTTGCAGACCTGCGTCTCCCGGTTGCGTCGCCGGTTCACCGAGCTGGGGCTCGCCCCGGAAACCATCATCACCGATCCGGTCGGGTACGGCGTTCGCACCGCCCCGAGCGACCTGGATGCCGAGGTCTTCGCCCGCAGCGTCGAGGAGGCCCGGGCGGCCGCCGCGGCCGGTCGGCTGGCCAACGCGGGTGAGCGGTACCGCTCGGCCCTGGCCCTCTGGCGCGGGCCGGCGCTCGGCGGTATCCCCAGCCGCAGTGTCCGTCGCCGCGCGCAGGCGCTCGATGAGCAGCGCCTTACCGCCCTGGAGGAGTGCGTCGACGTCGAGCTACGCCTCGGGCACGCCGCCGAGCTGATCGACGAGCTTGCCGAGAGCGTCGACCAGCACCCGCTGCGGGAGCGTCTGCGGGGCCAACTGATGGTGGCGCTGTCCTCGGTCGGCCGACAGGCGGACGCGCTCGCGGTCTACCGGGAGGGCCGGCGCTCCTACGCGGAGGAACTCGGCATCGAGCCGGGCGCCGAGTTGCAGGCGCTGCATCAGCGCGTGCTCGCCGGCGACCTCGCCCTGGCCGGTCGGGAAACCCGACCGATCGCGCCGGTCCGGTCGCTGCCCCGGGCGATCGGTGACTTCACCGGCCGGCAGGAGACGGTGGCCCGCCTGGTCAAGGAGATCGAGGAGGACGGCACCCGGATCCAGGTGATCGATGGCATGGCCGGCAGCGGCAAGACGACTCTCGCCGTGCACGTCGCCACAGCCCTGGCTGACCGCTACCCGGACGCCCAGCTCTTCATCGACTTGCACGGGCACAGTGCCCGTCGTCCGCTGACACCGGCCACGGCCGTGGCCGCCCTGCTGCGACAGCTGGGCGTGCCAGCCGAGCGGATACCGGAGGACACGGACGACCGACTGGCGCTGTGGCGGACGGAGCTGGCCGACCTGCGCGCCCTGGTGGTGCTGGACAATGCGTTCGCTGCCGACCAGGTCGCGCCGCTGCTGCCCAACGGCTCGCACTGCCAGGTGTTGATCACCAGCCGTCGTCGACTGATCGGGCTCGACGAGGGCCGCCCGTCGTCGCTGCCGGTGCTCGACGCGGACGAGGCCATCGAACTGCTCGGACGGGTGGCCGGCGCGGAGCGGATCGCCGCCGAACCGGAGGCGGCAGCCGAGGTGGTGCGGCTTTGTGGACACCTGCCACTCGCGATCCGGCTGGCCGGCGCCCGCCTGGCGCACCGGCCCCGCTGGCGCGTCGCCGACCTTGCCGAGCGGATGCTCGCCGGGGCGGGAGCGCTGGCTGAACTGACCGCCGGGCAGCGCTCGGTGGGGCAGGCGTTCGCGCTGTCGTACGAGCAGGTCTCCCCTGCGGCGCAGCGGCTGTTTCCGCTGCTCGGCCTCTACCCCGGCGGACGGCTGGACAGTCGGGTGGCCGCCGCCCTCGCCGAGCTGCCCTTGACCGACACGCAGGAGCTGCTGGACGAGTTGGTCGACGCCCATCTGGTGGAGGAGGTGCAGCCGGGCCGGTACCGGTTGCACGACCTGCTCCGCGAGTACGCCCGCCTGCTGCTTGCCGCCCCCGAGCGGCAGGCCGAGCGTCGGGCCGGCCTGGAGCGGCTGCTCGACTACCACTTGGCCGTCACGTTGGCGATCGCCCGGACCATCGAGGCGGCGGGCAGTCGGCGCAACATTCCCGTGCACACGCCCGGCCGGCCCGACCTGGTGGCCGTCCCAGCAGCGCAGGGTCGGGCGTGGTTCGAGGAAAATCTCGTCGCGCTCACCGCCCTGATCCGGCTGGCCGGCGAGGAGGACTTCCCGGCTCAGTGCTGGCAGCTGGCCCGAGCCGGCTGGCGGCTCAACTTCGACGGCGGGCACCTTGACGAGCTGATCGAGACCCACACGATCGGCCGGCGGGCCGCCGAGCGGCTGGGCGACGAGGCGGCGGTAGCCGCGATGCTGAACTACCTCGCCTCTGCGTATTTCCGACTGGCCCGCTTTCCGGAGGCGATCAGGGTGATGGAGGTGGCGCTCGAGTTGCGCCGCCGGCTCGGACTGCGTGGCGACGTGCTCAGCACCCTGTGGAACCTGGGCGCCTCGTACGCCGCGAACGGTGACTTCCGGCAGGGCAAGGCGAAGTTCGACGAGGCGCTCGGCATGATCAACGGCCAGGGTGACGGCAACGAACTGACCAACCTGCTGAACAACCTGTGCTTTGCGCTGATCGGGTGGGGTCGGTACGCCGAGGCGCTGCCCATCGCCCGGCAGCACCTCATTCTGGCCCGACAGACCGGAGACATGGCACAGGTTGCGCATGCGTTCGGGCACCTCGGCATGATTCGCCACCGGCTCGGCGATCTGGGCCCGGCTCGTCGAATTCTGCGGCTTGCGCTGTACCTGAGACGCAAGGCGAGCAATCGATTCGGTGAGGGCGAGGTGCTCAACGAGATCGGTGTGATGGAGCGCGACGCGGGGAGGCCGGAACGTGCCGCGGCCCTGCACCGGGACGCACTGATGGCGATGATGGAGGCCGGCGACCGGATCGGTCAGTGCGCCTCACGTAACCTGCTGGCCCTGGCGATGCTGGAGCAGGGAGATGCCGCCAGCGCGCTCGACCTGCATCGCAGGGTGCTCGTCGACGCCGGCCGGCTGGGTGCCCGCTACGAGCAGGCGAGGGCGCTCCAGGGGATCGCCCGGTGCGTACGAAACACCGATCCGGCTGCCGCCCGACTGCACCTGACCCGTGCGCTGGGCCTGTACCGGCAGATCGACGTGCCGGACCGGCACGAGGTGGAACGGCTGCTCGCCGAGCTGGGCTGACGGATCATCTGCGGGTCGGCCACCCGCGCGGCAGGATGGTACGCGTGACGACTCCAGAGACGACCGGTTACCGGATCGAACGCGACTCGATGGGCGAGGTGGAGGTGCCCGCCGAGGCGCTGTGGCGGGCGCAGACCCAGCGCGCGGTGCAGAACTTCCCGATCTCCGGGCGGGGCATCGAACCGGCCCAGATCAAGGCC
The DNA here is from genome assembly GCF_040675595.1 of Micromonospora sp. NPDC049580. Lineage (NCBI taxonomy): Bacteria > Bacillati > Actinomycetota > Actinomycetes > Micromonosporales > Micromonosporaceae > Micromonospora > Micromonospora sp. NPDC049580. Next base: position 1,853 of record NZ_JBFAPG010000446.1, on the reverse strand, counting down.
CTGGCCCAGATCAAGGGTGCCGCGGCCGAGGTCAACGGCGCGTTGGGCGTGATCGACGCCAACGTGGCCGCCGCGATCGCCGCCGCCGCCGCGCACGTCGCCGACGGCGGGTACGACGACCAGTTCCCGGTCGACGTGTTCCAGACCGGTTCCGGAACGTCGTCCAACATGAACGCCAACGAGGTGATCGCGACCCTGGCGAGCCGGGAGCTGGGCTCGCCGGTGCACCCGAACGACCACGTCAACGCCTCCCAGTCCAGCAACGACGTGTTCCCGTCCTCGATCCACCTGGCGGCCACCCAGTTCATCGCGGAAGATCTGCTGCCGTCGCTGACCCACCTCGCCGAGGCGCTGGAGGGCAAGGCGGCCGAGTTCGAGACGGTGGTGAAGGCGGGGCGTACGCACCTGATGGACGCCACCCCGGTCACCCTCGGGCAGGAGTTCGGCGGGTACGCCGCCCAGGTCCGCTACGGCATCGAGCGGTTGGAGGGCTCGCTGCCCCGGCTGGCCGAGCTGCCGTTGGGCGGCACGGCCGTGGGCACCGGGATCAACACCCCGCTCGGCTTCGCCGCCGCCGTGATCGGCAAGCTGCGCGAGTCGACCGGGCTGCCGCTGTCCGAGGCGCGCAACCACTTCGAGGCGCAGGGCGCCCGCGACGCGCTGGTGGAGACCTCGGGGCAGTTGCGGACCATCGCCGTGGGTCTCTACAAGGTCGCGAACGACATTCGCTGGATGGGCTCCGGCCCCCGGGCCGGCCTGCGGGAGCTGCGCATCCCCGACCTCCAGCCCGGTTCGTCGATCATGCCGGGCAAGGTCAACCCGGTGGTGGCCGAGGCGATGCGGCAGGTCTGCGCCCAGGTGATCGGCAACGACGCGACAGTCGGTTTCGCCGGTTCACAGGGCGACTTCGAGCTGAACGTCATGCTGCCGGTGATGGGCCGCAACCTGCTGGAGTCGATCCGGCTGCTGGCCGCGGCGAGTCGGCTGTTCGCCGACCGCCTGGTGGCCGGCCTGGTCGCGGACGCCGAGGTCTGCCTGGCGTACGCCGAGGGGTCGCCGTCGATCGTCACCCCGCTGAACCGCTACCTCGGGTACGACGAGGCCGCCTCGATCGCCAAGGAGGCGCTGGCCAAGCAGGCGTCCATCCGGGAGGTCGTGATCTCCCGAGGTCACGTCGACTCGGGCACGCTCACCGAGACCCAGCTCGACGAGGTGCTCGACCTGCTCCGGATGACCCACCCCTGACTGGCGGGTGCCCCGCTCAGCGCGGGTCGCCGCGGTGCCGGTCAGCGGGGTCGCTCTGCGCGGGTCGCTGCGGTGTCGCTCAGCGGGTCGCCACGTGGTGCCGCTCTGCGCGGGTCGCTGCGGTGTCGCTCAGTGCGGGTCGCCACGCGGTGCCCCCCCAGGCGAGGAACCGGGTGAAGAGGGCCCGCGGGTCCGGGCCGCCCTGGGGGTTGAGCCGATACAGGTCAGTGGCCGCGTCGTGCAGGACCGTGCACAGGTAGATGCTCAGGGCGATCTGGTCGTGGGCGTACTCCTGGCGGAGGGTGAGTCGGGCCACCGGGCACGGCCACGGCGCGGCGCAGACCCGGCAGAGCCAGAGTGGACGCAGCGGCAGGTGCGGTCGACGGGGCGTGGTCGCGCGGTCGTCCGGGGCGGTCCGGCACATGGTGTGGGAGTCCCTTCGAGCTGAATCGTCTCTGACGTCACCTCCCCGCGGACCGTCTCGCTTCGGCCGCGACGTCGCCGAGATCGTGGCCGATCGCGCGATGACCGCCATCCGTCTCAACCGACCTCAACAACCTCAACCCGCCTCAGATCTTGGACAGTTTCCGTTAGGCGCTAACGGAAAC
>NZ_JBFAPG010000445.1:0-5308 GCF_040675595.1 Micromonospora sp. NPDC049580 | reverse complement strand
CGCTGCGTCGCGTGCAGCCCGGCGGCTGGTCCCAGTCGCGCTATCAGCGCGCCGCCATGGAGGCGTGGCACCAGAACGCCGGCGACGTGACCGCCATCGCGTCGCCGCCGGTGCGGTCGGCGACCACCCGGACCCAGGCCACCTGTTCGCCGCGCTGGGCGAGCAGCGGCATCACGTGCGGCAGTGGCCCGAAACTGGCCAGGTCGCGCAGCGGCGGCGCGGACAGGTACTCGGAGAGCACCACCCGGCCGTGGCTGGCGAAGACGGCCAGGCCGTAGTCACCGACCATCGGGTCGTGACCCCGGATCACCCGGTCCAGCGCGGCGATGCTCGCCTCGTCCGCGCCCTGGTCGGCCAGGCTGCGTTCCAGGGCACGCCAGCGCAGGTCCAGCGCCGGTTTGGCGTCCTCCGTGTCGGCGGAGGCGTCCAGGTACACCGAGCACCACGGCCCGGGTCGGTCGTAGAGCGGGCGCAGGAAGGACAGCTGCATGCTCGACCCCTTTCCAGCTCGGCCCCCCGCTTACCCTGCTCGCCCGGGATGTCACCTCGTGGCCGTGAGCCCGTGACCAGGTTTCATTCACGGCGTTCAACCGGGGACATCGATACGATCAGTGAACACAAGCGGACTCTCGGTGGTGGGGATGGACAGCGGACTCGATACCCGACGGATCGTGCACCCGACGGAGCGGATCGTCACCGGGCGGCTGGTCCGCCTGCTCGACGGCTACACCCGCGAGATACGCGTCGGCCAACCGGTGCTGGTCGCGGTGCTCGCCGCGGCGGCGTTCGCCCGGTTGCCGGCCCTGCTGCTGCGCGCGCTCTTCTCGTTCGGCGGCGGCGGCACCCGGCGGCGCTGGAAGGAGCTGAAGCAGGGCCCGGAGTACCTGGTCACCCCGGTGCGCCTGCGCAACACCGCCGGTCAGCTCTGCGAGGTGGAGCTGCACGGGCACCTGCCGCAGAGCGCGTTGCACCCGGCCGACCAGGTGCAGCTCACGCTGCGCCCGCAGCGTGACCCGGAGTTGCCGCCGCGCATCGAGCGGATCGTCAACCTCACCACCGGGCAGCTGCTCACCCCGCGTACCGCGACGCTCTGGTCGCATCTCGGCCCGCCACTGCTGTTGCAGGCGGCGCTGGGCGCGCTGTTGCTCGCCGGCGTGGTGGCCTGCTCCGCAGTGACCTGACCTGACCCGGCGGCGGCCCGCGCAGCGGCCGGGCCGCGCGTCAGCCGACGGGTGCGGGCTCGCGGGCCGGGCGGCGGTCCACGCCGAGGATTCCCCTGCGACGGGCCCAGCGCTCGAAGATCAGAGTGGCGAACGGCGGCACGGCACAGGCCAGCGCCACCACAGTCACCGGCACGCTCCACCGGCGCAGTCGGGCCACCGCGAGCACCAGCAGCCCGTACGCGATGAACAGGCCGCCGTGGATCGGGCCGAAGATCTTGACGCCCAGCTCGTTGCCGGGCGGACCGTACTTGACGGCCATTCCGGCCAGCAGGGCCAGCCAGGAGCACGCCTCGGCGATCGCCGCCGCGACGAACAGCCGGGTCACCTTCTCTCGCATCCGGACGCCACCACCTCTCGGGCGGCAATGCTAACGGTGCCGGCCGTTCGCGCCCTCGTCGGCCACGCAGCGTGCGACAGGGGTCACGGAGCCCGCGACTGGGTAGGAAAGAACCCTCGGGTCTTCCCCCGCCCGCCGGCCACGTGCGAGGTTTGGGGGGGACCAGCGGTGACAGGGTGGTGACCATGGGCGAGGATGTCGGCGTACGGACCTTCAGTCGGGAGGACCGGGCCCGGTACCGCGAGAAGGTGCGCAACTGCCTGGACGTCTTCGCCGAGATGTTGCGCGAGTCGCGGTTCGACATCGACCGGCCGATGACCGGGCTGGAGATCGAGCTGAACCTCGTCGACGAGGCGTCGAACCCGGCGATGCGCAACGCCGACGTGTTGGCGGCCATCGAGGATCCGAGCTTCCAGACGGAGCTGGGCCAGTTCAACATCGAGATCAACGTGCCGCCGCGGCGGCTGACCGGCACCGGCACCGCCGACTTCGAGGAGCACGTGCGGGCCAGCCTCAACGCCGCCGAGGAGAAGGCGCGGGCGATCGGCGCGCACATGGTCATGATCGGCATCCTGCCGACGTTGCGCCCCGAGCACCTGACCGCCGAGACGCTCTCGGCGAACCCGCGCTACAAGCTGCTCAACGAGCAGATCTTCGCCGCCCGGGGTGAGGACCTGCCGATCGCCATCAGCGGGGTGGAGCGCCTGGCGGTCACCGCCGACACGATCACCCCGGAGGCGGCCTGCACGAGCACCCAGTTCCACCTCCAGGTCAGCCCGGCGCAGTTCGCGGACTACTGGAACGCCGCCCAGGTGGTCGCCGGCATCCAGGTGGCGTTGGGCGCGAACGCGCCGCTGTTCTTCGGCCGGGAGCTGTGGCGCGAGACCCGCATCCCGCTGTTCCAGCAGGCCACCGACACCCGGCCGGAAGAGATCAAAGCCCAGGGGGTACGCCCCAGAGTCTGGTTCGGCGAGCGGTGGATCACCAGCGTGTTCGACCTGTTCGAGGAGAACGTCCGCTACTTCCCGGCGCTGCTGCCGGTGTGCGACCCGCAGGACCCGGCGCAGACCCTCGCGGCCGGCGAGGTGCCCAACCTCGCCGAGCTGCGGCTGCACAACGGCACGATCTACCGCTGGAACCGCCCGGTGTACGACGTGTCGCGCGGCCGGCCGCACCTGCGCGTCGAGAACCGGGTGCTGCCGGCCGGGCCGACCGTGCTGGACACCATCGCCAACGGCGCCTTCTACTTCGGACTGGTCCGCGCCCTGGCCGAGTCGGATCGCCCACTGTGGTCCCAGATGTCGTTCAGCGCCGCCGAGGAGAACTTCACCAGTTGCGCCCGGCACGGCATCGACGCGCAGGTCTTCTGGCCCGGCCTCGGTTACCTGCCGGTCACCGAGCTGGTGCTGCGCCGGCTGCTGCCGATGGCGCACCACGGCCTGGACCGGTGGGGCCTCGATCCGACCGAGCGCGACCGGCTGCTGGGCATCATCGAGCAGCGCTGCCTGACCAGCCGCAACGGCGCGACCTGGCAGGTGGAAACGCTGCACCGGTTGGAGTCCGCCGATCACCTGGACCGGCCGGAGGCGCTGCGCGAGGTGGTCCGGCACTACGTGACGCTGATGCACAGCAACCGGCCGGTGCACGAGTGGCCGATCCCCTGATCTGCGGCGACGGTCAACCGCGCGGTGTCGGCACGCCGAACAGGTCGATGATGCCGCCCGGCAGTTGGGCGAGCAGGTCCTGTCGCTCGTCGTCGTCGAGGGCCTCGGCGACGGTACGCAGCACCGCCTGGGCGTGTTGACGCACCTGGTCCGCGTTCGCGACCTGCTCCCGGTCGCCGACGTGCTTGAGGAACTCACCGATGTCCCACCGGCGGCCCTGCGGATTACGGGTGACCGACGCGTCCAGCCGATCCGGTAGCTGTGCCGCCAGGTGGTCGGCCTCCTGGCCGGCGAGCCGTTCGCCGAGCACCGACAGGACGGCCTGTACGGACCGCACGGCCTCGTTCTCCCCGAGGCCCGCACGCTGGCGCACCGTGGCGATCATCTGGTCGTACTCCATGACCCGCTCCTTCCGTCTGCTCGGCCGGCCGTGCGGCCCGCCGGGCGAACGGGGCGGTTTCCCCGGCTCGCCGGGCACAAACGGGGTGGCGCGGCGTCCGGTGGTGCGGTGTCTGGGTAGCGGTGGACCGGCACGGGTGCCCCGTCCCGGAATCACCTCCCGGCGAGCGCTGCGGCCGGCGGATCGTCGCGCAGCCGGCTGTAAAGATCTCCGTCGCGCCATCCGACGCCCCTCCCCCGCCACTCGGGGAGCAGCACGATCCCGATCTTCGAGTACGACGCCGCCCCCGAATACCGCCCGGAGGGCCGCGCGCGGCGGCCGGTCGACGCTCAGGCCTTGAGGAGCACCTTCGTGCAGTCGTCCTGCTTCTTCTGGAAGATCTTGTAGCCTTTCGCGGCGTCGCGCAGCGGCAGCCGGTGGCTGACGACGAAGCTCGGGTCGATCTCGCCGAGCTGGATGCGTTCCAGCAGTGGCCGGGTGTAGCGCTGCACGTGACACTGGCCGGTCCGCATGATCAGCGACCGGTTCATGAACGCGCCCATCGGGAACTTGTCGACGAAGCCCCCGTACGCGCCGATGACCGACACCACCCCGCCGGAGCGGCAGGCCAGGATCGCCTCGCGCAGCGCGAAGGGCCGTTCCGTCTCGGTCCGCGTGGCCTGTTTGGCCCGGTCGTACGCGTACAGGGCCGCGTTGCCGTGGTGGCCCTCCAGGCCGACCGCGTCGATGCACGCGTCCGGCCCCCGGCCGGCGGTCATCTCGTCGAGGGTGTCCAGCACGTCGGCCTCGGCATAGTTGATCGTCTCGGCGCCGACGTGCTCCTCGGCGAGCCGCAGCCGGTACGGGAACCGGTCGATGACGATCACGCGCTCCGCGCCGAGCAGCCGGGCGCTGGCGGCGGCGAGCAGCCCGACCGGTCCCGCGCCCCAGACCGCGATGACCTGCCCCGGTTTGATGTCGCACATCTCGGCGCCCATGTAGCCGGTCGGGAAGGCGTCGGCGAGCATGACCGCCTGGTCGTCGGGGATGTAGTCGGGCACCTTGAGCGGGCCGACGTCGGCGAACGGCACCCGGGCGTACTCGGCCTGACCGCCCGCGTACCCGCCGAGGAGGTGGGAGTAGCCGAAGATGCCGGCCGGCGAGTGGCCCATGACCTTCTCGGCGATCCCGGCGTTGGGGTTGGAGTTCTCGCACACCGAGTACAGGCCCCGCTGGCACGACGAGCAGTGCCCACAGGCGATCGGGAAGGGCACCACCACCCGGTCGCCGGGCTTGAGGTTGCGCACCTGCGGGCCCACCTCCACCACCTCGCCCATGAACTCGTGGCCGAGGATGTCTCCCTTGCGCATGGCCGGGATGTAGCCGTGGTAGAGGTGCAGGTCGGAGCCGCAGATCGCGGTGGTGCTGATCTTCACGATCGCGTCGCGGGCATTCATGATCGTCGGGTCGGGCACGTCGATCACCTTGACGCTGTCGGTGCCCATCCAGGCGGTGGCCTTCATCTCCGCGGTCCCTTTCGACGGCGTGGGTGGTCAGCGACGGGCCGCCGGCAGCGGCTGCGCGGGCCGCTGCATGGCCTGCTGGCGTACGGAGATGCCGTTCGGGCTGCCCTCGGAGCGGACCACCTCGCCGGCCTCCAGCACCTGCTTGAACCGGCGCAGGTCGTCGCGGACCTGCTGCTCGG
>NZ_JBFAPG010000444.1:0-5321 GCF_040675595.1 Micromonospora sp. NPDC049580 | reverse complement strand
GGCGGCGGGTGACCAGGAGGCAGAAGTCCTCAGCGGGCCCGGTGACGCGCTCCGGCGACTCGGCTGGGCCGAACTCCCACAGCGCGCCGGACGGCGCGGTGATCTCGAAGCGGAACTCGACGTCCGGGGTTTCGAGGCCGCGCGCCTGGTAACCGAAGTCCCAGGTCCGGACCGCGAATCCCACGATCTGCCCGATCCGGTCGGTGAACGTGCGCCGGACGCCGAGGGCGTCGGCGATGTCCTGGCCGTGGGCGAAGAGTTCCATCATCCCGGCCATGGCCAGCACCGCCGCCGGCAGCGGGCGCACCAACCACGGGACGAGCTGGTTCATCGGCAGGGCGCCCAGCGCCTTCTCGGCCCACGCCCGCTCCTCACGCCAGCGCCGCAACAACTCGGCGGGTTCCTCGGCGAGGTAGCCGGACAGTGCCGCGGTCACGTTGGCGTTGAAGTCGGCGCCCAGCCGTCCCGTCATGGCGACGAACTGGTCGGGGTCGGCCGCCGCGAGTCCGGCCATGCGGAAGGTGGCCGCGAGGTGGGCGATCTGGTGGGCGACGGTCCAGCCGGGCGCGGGGGTCGGCAGCGCCCACGCGGCCACGTCGAGGTCGCTGACCAGGCGGTCGAGGTCGTCGCCGTCGGCGGCCAGGTCGGCGATCACCTTGGGATACTGGTGTTCGGTCACTGTTCTGCCTCTCAGTTCGATGGCGTCCGGACAGCCCGGTCAGTGCCGGGGGACGGTCGCGAGTTCGGCGGGGGCGACCTGCCGGCGTCCGCCCAGCAGGGCGATGGCGATGACGAGCCCGAGGGCGGTGAAGATCGCGCAGGTGATGAACGCGGGGCGGAAGCCCGCCGCGGGCCCGGCGTCGGCCGAGAAGGAGACGAGCACGGTCGACACGATGGCGATCCCCAGACCGCCGCCGATCTGCTGGGAGGCGGTGTTCATCCCCGACGCGAGGCCGAGATCGGTCTCGGCGACACCGGCGAGAGCAGCCGCCGAGGCCGCTACCGTGCCGAGCCCCAGGCCGGTGCCGAAGACGAACAGCCCGATGAACAGCCCGACGGACGAGCCACCGGCCGCCACCGCCTGCGCCAGCAGCAGGCTGCCGGCACCGAGCAGGACGAGGCAGATCGCCGCCACCGGCCGAAAGCCGTACCGCGTGATGAACGACTGCCCGGCGTACGAACCGACCAACGCCATCAGTGGCATGATCGACTGCCGGATGCCGGATTCCAGCGGGGTGTCCCCGAGCGGGCCCTGGGTGTACTGGGCGATCGCCAGCGACATCCCGAAGGCACACATGATCATGGTGACCATGACCAGGTTGCCGCCGACCAGAGACGCCGAGCGCAGCAGCCGCAGCGGCAGCAGGGGCACGCTGGACCGGGCCTCGATGGCGACGAACACCAGGGCCAGCACGATCGCGGCGGCGGCGGTGCTCAGGGTCTGGACGCTGAGCCAGCCCTCCGCCGGCGCGGTCACGAGGGCGTAGATCACGAGCACCAGCGCCGCGGTGCTCGTCACGGCGCCCGCGACGTCGTACGTGCGCGTGGCGTTCAGGTCCCGGCTCTCGCGCAGCAGGACCGGGATCAGGGCCAGCATCAGAAGCGCCACCGGCACGTTGACGAAGAAGACGGCGGGCCAGCCGAAGCTGCTGGTGAGCCAGCCGCCGATGAGCAGACCCACGGTCGCGCCGACACCGGCGATGCCGGCCCAGCCGGCCAGGGCGAGATGCCGCTCGCGGCCCTCCGGGAACATGCTGGTGAGGATCGAGAGCGCGGTCGGCGCCATCAGAGCCGCCGAGAGGCCGTGCACGGCCCGGGCGGCGATCAGCACCTCGCCGTTCCACGCGAAGCCCGAGGCCAGCGAGACCAGCAGGAACAGCACCGTGCCGGCGAAGAACATCCGGCGACGCCCGAGCAGGTCGGCGGCTCGGCCACCGAGTAGCAGCAGGCCACCGAAGGTGACAAGGTTGGCGCTGAGCACCCACTGGGCCGCGCTGGGCGCCAGTCGCAGGTCGGCGCCGATCGTCGGCAGCGCCAGGATGACGATCTGCGTGTCGAGGATGACCATGAAGTTCGCGGTGCACAGCAGGACGAGCGCCCACCATCGGCGCGAGTCCGGCGGCGCTGCGGTGCCGGCGAGCTGAGCTGTGTCCATGTCGCTGTCCTTCGTCTCGATGGCTGAAGCGGGTCAGCGCCGCGAGCGCAGCACGCGGGAGATGATCGCGGGGCGCATGAGAGCCTGCGGCGGGTCGACGAGGCCCGCGGAGCGCAGGAAGGCAGTCGTCAGCACGCCGTCGTGAGCCGCTGCCGCCTGCAGGCGGGGGATGTACAGATTGCCCATCCGCACCTTCGCCGTCCGTCGGCCCACGACACCGGGGAAGCCGAGGTCGGCTCCGGCTGACATGTCCCAGGGCGCGTCGATGAGCCGGGACAGGTCGCGGAAGAAGGCCCGCGGCGCCGGCGGACCGGAGAGCACGTGTTCACCAAGCAATCGGGCGGACATCGCCGCCACCGTCATGCCCTGGCCGTAGACGGGGTTGAAGACGCACGCGGCGTCACCGAGGACGATCAGCCCATCCGGCGTCCGCGCCAGCCGATCGTAGCGTCGACGGATGCTCGCCGGGAACCGGAAAGAAGCCGCCGGCCCCATCGGCTCGGCGTCGCGGACCGCCTTGTAGATCTCCGGTACGGGCAGGGACTGCACGTACGCCAGGAAGCCCTCGTGGTCGGTCGGCGGCCGGTCGCCCAGGATGCCGGTCAGCGAGACGGCGTACCGGTCGGGCATCCGGGCGAAGATCGCGCCGCGCGGCTGCGCCGGGGTGGCGACCGGGAGCAGCGCGATGTCCTCGCCGATCGGGTCGAACGACAGCGGGCCGTGAAAGTCCATAGTGGTGTACGTCAGGTCCATCTTGACCCGTTCCTCCGGGACCCGCTGGTAGCCCAGCTCCTCGAGCCAGAGCGGCGTCCGCGAGCCGCGTCCGGTGGTGTCGACGACCAGATCGGCATCGAGGACCTCCTCGGGTGCGCCCGGCGCCCGTCCCTGCACGCGGACGCCGGCTATCCGCTGCCGGTCCGGCGACGCGACCAGACCCACGATGTCGGTGCGCTCTCGATAGGTGACGTTGCCGAGGGCCCGAACCCGGGCCCGTACGCGCGACTCGAGCAGCGGCCGGCCACTCGCGACACAGACCAGCCCGGTCTCGGCCTTACGGATCATCTGGCCGTTGAAGTACCAGCTGAGGCTGGTGCCGAAGTCGCCGATCGGCACCCCGCCGGCCACCAGTTCGTCGGTGAAACCCGGGAACAGCTCCTCCAGGATCTGCTGGCCGCGGGCGAGCAGAGCGTGGATGTGGTGGCCCTGTGGCGCCGCCTGGCGGGGCTCCACCGGCCCGAAGAGGTCGTCGCGGTCGACGACGGTGACCCTCTCGCAGGCCGGGGACAGCACCCGGGCCGCCAGTGATCCGGCGACGCTGCCGCCGAGGACCACCGCATGCGCAATCAGCGGAACGCCCATTACCGTCAGCCTCCTGGATTGGGACAAGAATCAATTGTTGCCAGTTATGGTATCGACCGGAAGCGCCATTACTTCTTCCAGAATGCTCTGTCCGGAAAGGGATTCCGGAAGCCTTTCCGGCCCACCTTCGCATCGCTAACATGGTCCGCGGACGCCGCCGCGATGTCTCTTGTCGCGAGGAATGGCGTTCCGTTCCCTCATCGAGTGAGGATTGCCGCATGAAACCGTTCCGGATCGACATTCCGCAAGCCGCCGTGGACGACCTGCGCCGCCGTCTCGCCGACACGCGCTGGCCTGCCGACTCGCCCGCCGAGGACTGGAGCCGGGGCGTGCCGGCGACCTACCTGCGCGAATTGGTGGAGTACTGGCGAACCGGTTACGACTGGCGTGCCGCCGAGACCCGGCTCAACTCCTTTCCGCAGTTCACCACCGAGGTCGGCGGCACCACCGTGCACTTCCTGCACGTGCGCTCCCCCGAGCCGGACGCCACGCCCATGATCATCACGCACGGCTGGCCCGGTTCCTTCGCCGAGTTCACCGACATCATCGGGCCGCTCACCGATCCGCGGGCACACGGTGGCGACCCCGCGACCGCCTGCCACCTGGTCATTCCCACCATTCCCGGTTTCGGATTCTCCGGGCCCCCCAGCGGTCCGGGCTGGACCATGCCGCGGGTCGCCGCCGCCTGGGCCGAGCTGATGGCCGGCCTGGGCTACGAGCGGTACGTCGTCCAGGGCGGCGACTTCGGCGCCTGGATCAGCCTGGTGTTGGCGGGCCTCGATCACGAGCACGTCATCGGGGCGCACGTGAACTTCCTGCCGACGCCACCCTCGGGCGACCCCGCCGACCTGGCCGGGCTGACCGAGGTCGAGGGGGGACGGCTGGGGCTGTTGATGAACTACGTCGACGACCAGTCCGGGTACATGAAGATCCAGGCCACCCGGCCGCAGACGCTGGCGTACGCCCTGAACGACTCGCCGGTGGGCCAGCTCGCCTGGATCGTCGAGAAGCTGCACGAGTGGAGCGACTCGACCAAGGCCCCCGAAGAGGCGATCGACCGCGACCGGATCCTCACCAACGTGATGCTGTACTGGCTGACCGGCGCCGGCGCGTCGTCGGCCCACTTCTACTACGACAACGCCGAGCTGCTGCCCATCGCCAAGACTCCCCCGCCGCCTCCCCCGCCCCTGCCGGTGCCCCTGGGCGTGGCGATCTTCCCCCGCGACCCCGGCCAGCCGGTCCGGCGCTTCGCCGAGCGTGGCTTCCCGAACATCGTGCAGTGGACCGAGTTCGAGCGGGGTGGCCACTTCGCCGCCATGGAGCAGCCGGACCTGCTGGTCGGTGACCTGCGCTCGTTCGTCGCGGCCCTGCGGAGCTGAACCGCACGGTGAAGGGCCCCGGATGTCTCGGCATCCGGGGCCCTTCACCATGCGGCTCGTCAAGGGCGCTACCGCGGAGGTACGCGGCGTGGCGCTGGTCGGCGGACGAGCAGGATCACCAGGACGACGACCGTGACGAGATTGACCAGGAGCAGTACCGCGCTGAGACCGTCGACGCCGTGCTCGTGCCCCGCGTCGGCGTCGGCGGCCGTGGCGCCGGACGCCTGCGTGCCGACGGCGAAGCGGATGACGCCGCTGGTCTGTCCGCCAGCGACGCCGATGACGTGGTAGACGACCGTGTATGTGCCGTTGGCCTCGATCCGGACGGGCACCCGCAGGATGTCGCCCGGCCCGGCGGTCACGGCACCGGAGTCCACCCGCCGCCCCGCGCTGTCGACGACCGAGAGGTGCGACAGCGCGGGGTCGGC
>NZ_JBFAPG010000443.1:0-5325 GCF_040675595.1 Micromonospora sp. NPDC049580 | reverse complement strand
GCCGGGCCGATCGAGTTGCGTGAGGCGCAGCTGCGGAAAATTGACCGCTTGTTGGACCTGGCCCAAGTGCGGGAGGGGACGCGGGTCCTTGAGTTGGGCACCGGATGGGGAGAACTAGCGGTTAGAGCTGGGGGCAGAAATGCTCACGTCCGCACGGTGACGCTGAGTGAGCAGCAGGCCCAGTATGCGGCTAACAAGGTGAGAGACGCTGGCCTCGCGCAGGCCGTCGATGTCGAGATGGCGGATTATCGCAGCATCGGATGTGGCAACGGCGCCTACGACGCCGTTATCTGCGTGGAGATGCTCGAGGGCATAGGGGAGGAGAATTGGGCGGACTTCTTTTCTCTGCTTAACCGGGTGCTGACGCCGACTGGCCGCATAGCCCTCCATGTGATTACCGTGAAAAGTGAGCGTTTCGAGGTGTCCAAGCGACGGCACAACTGGATCACAAAATACATATTTCCCGGGTGGCAATTGCCCAGCATTCCGGCGCTGCATACGCTCGCGCGCGAGCACACGAGTCTCAGCGTGCTCGACATTATGAGTTTCGGACCGCACTACGCGGAGACGCTGAGGATATGGCGGGAGACGTTCCAGCGAAATGAGCGCGGTATTCGGGAGCTGGGTTTCGACAGCGTTTTTGTGAGGACCTGGCTGTTTTACTTGGCCAGCTGCGAGGCTGCGTTCCGCGCAGGCCATTTCGACGTCCATCACATCCTCCTGGGACGGACTGGGGAATGAGGGCGTTGTCGGCGGCTAGCTCCGCAGACGCTTCCGCCCTACGGCCCGGTCTATATCGCGAGATCCTGCACGTGGCGAAGGGGCGTGGCCATTTCGCCCGCCAGCCGCTGTACTACGCGATCCGGTCAGCCCTCAACGCGCTCGGCATCACCTCGTGCGCAATGGTCTTGGTGACTGTCAAAGCTCCCTGGGTCCAGCTGTCCGTCGCCGTGCCGCTTGCCTTTATGTTTGGTCAGGTGGCCCTAGTGGGTCATGACGCGGGGCACCGGCAGCTCGCCCGCTCGCCGGGTTGGACCAGGGTGTGGGGCTACCTGCACCTAAACCTTGGTGTTGGCCTCAGCTTCGGTTGGTGGGTGAAGCGGCATACGCGCCATCACGCTCACCCCAATGACCCTGCTCGTGATCCGGATGCGATGAACGCCTTCATTATGTACTCCGAGGGGCAAGTCAACGGCCGGGGCCGGGTGCGCAGGATGGTGGGGCGTTACCAGGCGTACCTGTTCCTGCCGGCGCTCTTCTTGCTCCCCGGTGTGGTGCTGCACGTCACCCACGTCGGTCAACTCGTCCGACATCGTCTTCGGCTGTGGGTGATCGAACTCATACTTATCTTCGGCCATTTCACCATCATGTGGTGGGCTGTTGCAGCCGTCATGCCGCTCGGCCGCGCGGTGGCGTTCATGGCCATCCATCGGGCACTCATGGGTGCGTATCTGGCAGGCGTGATCGCACCCAACCACAAGGGAATGCCTATGTTGAACGGCTGGATGAGTGATGATTTCTTGCTTCGACAGGTGATGACGTCGCGAAACGTCCGCGGAGGGCTGGTGACCGAGATCGTCTACGGTGGTCTCAACTACCAGATCGAGCATCACCTGTTTCCGAGCATGCCGGTGCCGGGACTGCGCCGGGTCAGGCCTTTGGTCAAGGACTACTGCATGCAGTGGGGCATACCCTACACTGAGGTGGGCATCTTCGAATCCTACCGGCGGGTGTTGACCGGCCTGCATGAGATCGGTCGCGACCGTGTCGGACGCGGACGCCGGTGAGCCCCGGTACCCCTTACCTCGTTCCGCGCAAGCGTGGGAAGCCTAAACCTGCTGGATCTCTGGCCGCCCCTTGCGTCTCGTGGACGTGGTTGGCGAGTCTCCGCTGAATCTCGACATGCCGGAACTGGTAGACAGCCCCAGACTGGCGCAGCACACCTCGGGTGACGTGAGCGTCCTCCAGGACGCCCATCACCCTTAGGGGCGTTCTTCTAGTTATCCAAAGCCAGCAGCAGGAGAGCGCGAAACCGCCCCACGACGCTTGATAGAACGCGATGGCCAACCCGACGGAAACGAACAGCGAAACTCCGACGCCGACTCCGTAGCCGATGCCCTGCGGTGATCCGTTGAATGGGTCTGGCGGACTCATGGCCGTGGTGATCGCCGCACAAGCCGCCAATGGCAGCACGACCGCCATCGAGGCGAAGAAAGTAGCCCGATCCCGCGTCAGGACGGCCGCCGGCGAAACTGCCTTCGTAATATCTGTCGGTGTCGCGGCCTCGTATAGGCCTCCCCCGATTCCCCCAGCGAGCGCTCCCAAGACGCATGCAGGGACGCCAACTCGGGCTCCGGATTGCCCGAAGATAGCGGCTCCGAATACTAGACCCGCCACCGTTCCTGTGGCGCATCCTGCGGCAGACCACCGCAATCCCCTGGCTGGCAGACGTCGACGCAGAACGGTGGCCGACAGTATCACCGGCAGGCTTAGCGCGATCCCGTTGATGAAGTAGGAGCCGTCTCCCACGGCGGCCCGGACGCCGTCGAATGCGGACGCTCGTTCGTAGATGGCGATCGACAGGCTGCCGAGGAAGCCGCCGGGAACTCCCAAGACGAATCTCCCCAACGGTGCGACGGAGATGGCAGCGCTCAGCCCGCCTGCCACAAACGCGGTGACGTAGATGTTCTGTGCACCGGGCCCGAACAGCAGGTATGCAATTACCGCTGCTAGTTCTCCGCCAATTAGACCGCCGGACAATCCTGCGCCCAGGCCACTCCAGCCGAAGGAAAAACGGGGTCGTAGGGCAAGTCCGGTAATCACGGCCACGATTAGGCCGATACCCCAACCACGCCATGGAATGGTCAGAGCTGCGCATCCTCCCGCCAGAATTCCTACGAAAGTCCCCGCAAGCCACTTCGGCGCTAGGCCCCGCAGCTCCCACCAGGCGAGGTCCGATGTTCCCCCTTGGCGCATCTCTAGGTCTCTGGCGACGACCGCCAAGACCTTCTGTGCGGTCTGTAGGTATGCCCGCTCACGGGTCGACGCTCCCCGCGGCGGCCGATATGCCGCGGGGATGAAGCCGTCGAACAAGTGCGCCTCGATGGCAGCCTTCGTGGGAAACCGCTTGCTCGACACCAACTCGGCCGGGTTGCCCAAGCCCGAGGCTGCCTCGTTCGGCCTCGGGTTGTACAGCGTCCGGGCCAGTGTCGCCATCAGGGGAGTGGACAGAGCCTGTGCGACCGGGTTCGCCGGCTGCGCGTGCAGGGCCTTGCGCACCGGTTGCCACCGTGCCGTTGAGGCCTTGCCCCCTGCTGAATCTTCTAGGTACTGGGCCACGGCCGTCGGAGGAACCAGGTTCAACCCGATGCCGGTCGCTCCGGCCAAGCGAACCTCGACGCCATCGGGCTGCCCCAACGCTTGACGGAACTGATCTGTCCGGCTGGCTATGACAATTCCCGACCCGGCCCGCAACGCCTCGTTGATCGCGGTGATCGCCTCGGGCCGCATTCCTTCCGGCATCTCGTCCAGCCCGTCGAGCAGCGGAAGGATTAAACCGGCACGGATCATGGCCCGTGCGCGTGTCACCGACCGCTCGTGCGGCATCCTGGCGGCTAGGGCCGGGTTAGTCAGGTGTAACTCGTGCTCCATCCAGGCGTACAGACTTTGGCCCAAGGGATTCCACGACGCGAGCGAGAACAGCACCGGAACGGGTTGACCACCGGTCCTGCGGGCAAGGAGATCGAGAATCAGGCGGACCAAGAGGACGGTCTTTCCCGATCCAGGAGGACCTAAGACCACCAGGCGCCTCGTAGGTATCCGCAGGAATACGTCGAGCAAGCCGTCGCTGCCGGCCAGACGATCCGGGCCGGCAAGCCAGCTCGACGAGGCTTCGGCGTCCGGCCAGCCGCCCCCACTCGTCGCCAGCCGCACGATTGAAGGCCAGCTTACGAAGAGGTCCTGGTCGGCTGGTTGCCATGAAACAGGTAGCGCGTAAGGGTCGTTGAGTCGTCGCCTACCGGCTTCGTCCTGCCACTGGGCCTGCACTGCGATGGCGAGTTGGTCGGCCATAGCGTAAGGGTCGACATCTTGGTCGCGGACGATGGCCCGAATAAAGACATTCTTTTGCCGGTTTCCGTGGCCGATCTGGACGCCCTGCGAGTGCGACACGATCACACTTTGCGTATCGTTGGCAGGCATGCAGTGGCGCCGCCGCGCAAACCAGGTAGGCAGCTTACGGCCGCTGTCAGCAGGATCAGAAGGTGTTGTGCTGCGTGTTGTCGTCACCGATCTGCACGCCCTTCGATCCTCGAACATCTACACCTCGCGGTGTCGCCGATCCGGTGGCACCATGACCGCCCCCAGCCCCAACGCTCGATCCGGGTGACTTCGCCCGCCGCCGCGCCCCGGCACCCGCCTGCGGGTGCCGCCAGGCTAACCAGCTCAGTGCCAGCCCTCCCGCGCCCGCTAGCACGGAGGCAATCACGCCGCCAATCGACACCCACTTCTCCGCCCGGTCCAGCCCTTCATTGGTTAGCAGCACCACCACTCCGGCCGTCCCGCCAACCAGCAAGACTGTCCCCAAGATCACCTTGAGTGTTCGACTCATTCACATATGATGACCGCCTGGCTCAACTTCGCCACCCGCAAACGGGTGGTGACCGGCAGGGCGGACCGCCAATTCACGCGATCATGACCTCGCAGCAGGCATAGACAAGTCGTTCGAGGCGCGTTGAGTTCGTTGCCGAGGGCGAACGCCTACACCTGCCGCAGGTCAGGTCTGGTCAGGCGCGGCACCGTCCAGGGATCAGCCGACCTGATGGGGTCAACGGCCGGATGGGCCAAACCAGCCGGCGACCTGTGCGGCTGCGGGGGCAGCCGGGGCGGCAACCCGTGCCCGGCCCCGGGCGGGCAGCGGGGGACGGGTGGCGGCCTGGAAGGCGCGGTGGGCGTCGCGCGCCCGCGGCCACGGTACGCCCGGCCGGCGCAGCGCAGGTTGGCGCAGCGGCCGGGCTGCGCGGGGTGGGGTTGGTGGGCGGCGGCGGCGACGTCGGTGGCGAGCCGCCACCGCAGGACGTCGGTGATCGTGGGCGGTGCGGCGCGGTCGGTGCGGCTGGGTCACCGTGGTGCTTCCTTTCCGGCGGCGTCGGCTCGGGTGGCCGCCACCCCGGCCAGCGGTGTGGGGATGCCGCTGTCGGGTTCGCCGGGGTGGCGACCGTGAGCATGGCGTCCCTCGTCATCGCCGCACACGCGTTCCTCGCCGCCGCCGCAGCGGCCAGCACCACCAGCCCGAACGGCTTGATCCCGATCACCGTCAACGAAGTC
>NZ_JBFAPG010000442.1:0-5337 GCF_040675595.1 Micromonospora sp. NPDC049580 | reverse complement strand
GGCGTACGCGGCCGCCGGGGTGGGACCGGGCGACGAGGTGGTGGTCCCGCCGATGACGTTCGTGGCGACCGCCAGCAGCGCCGTCGCCCTCGGCGCGACGATCGTGTTCGCCGACGTCGAGGACGAGACGTTCTGCCTGGACCCGGCCGCGGCCGCCGCGGCGGTCACCTCGCGTACCAAGGTCGTCTCCGCTGTCGACTACGCCGGCCACCCGGCCGACTACGACGCCCTGCGCACGTCGGTCGAGGGCTCGGACGCGGTGCTGCTCGCCGACGCGGCGCACTCGATCGGCGGGACGTACCACGGCCGTCCGGTGGGCTCGCTCGCCGACCTGACCACGTTCTCGTTCTTCCCCACGAAGAACCTGACCACCGCCGAGGGCGGCGCGGTCGCCGCGCTGGATCCGCGCATCCTGGAGCGGGCCCGCCGGTTCCGCGGCGTGGGCGTCGTCCGCGACCGCGCCGAGCTGCGCTTCGCCGACGAGGGTGGGTGGCACCAGGAGGTGCACGAGTTCGGGCTGAACTACCGCCTGCCGGACGTGCTGTGCGCCCTGGGTCGCAGCCAGCTCCGCCGGCTCGCCGCGTTCAAGGCCCGCCGGAGCGCACTGGTCGCCCGCTACGACGAGGCGCTGGCCGACCTGGACGGCGTGCTGCTGCCGACCCGCAAGTCGTGGGCCGACCCGGCCTGGCACCTCTACCCGATCCGGGTGCTCGACGGGCGTCGCCGCGAGGTGTACGACCGGATGCGGGCCGCCGGAATCGGCGTGCAGGTCAACTACCTGCCCGTGCACTGGCACCCCGCCTTCGCCGACCTGGGCTACCGGCGCGGATCGTGCCCGGTGGCCGAGTCGTTCTACACCCAGCAGCTGTCGCTGCCGCTGTACCCGGGACTCAGCGACGCCGACCAGGACCGCGTCATCGACGCGCTGGCCGTGGCCCTGCGGGCCGGCTCGGTGCGTACCGCCGCCTGATGGGAACCTGATGCACCACGCGAACCACTTCTACGGCCACGCCCACGTGCTGGCCCGCTACGCCGGCCTCGGCGACCGGCATCCCCCGCGAATCAACGGGTACGTGCAGCACGGCTGGAACATCGGCGACGGCCTGGCGCCGGGCCACCCGTACGCCGAGGGCACCCCGAGCCTGCTCTGGTCCGAGCAGACCCGCCGCCGGGCCTGGTCGGTGGGGCGGCGCAACGTCGTCGTGATCGGCGCCCCGTTCACCTACCTGCTGGCCATGCGGCCGGAGAACCCGCCGGCGCAGGAGCGGGAGGGCACCATCTGGTACCCGTTCCACGGCTGGGAGGGCCAGCACGTCAAGGGCGACCACCGGGAGCTGATCGCCCGCATCCGCGACACCGAGCCCGGCCCGGTCACGGTCTGCCTCTACTGGCACGAGTACGGCATGCGCCACGTCCGCCGGCTCTACGAACGCGCCGGGTTCCGGGTGATCTGCCACGGCTACCGGGGGCACTGGTGGAAGGACACCGACCCGGAGTTCCTCGACAAGCAGCTGACCGAGCTGCGCCGGCACCGGCGGGTAGCATCCAACCGGCTGACCAGCGCGATCTTCTACGGCATCGCGGCCGGCTGCGAACCGGCGGTCTACGGCGACCCGATGATCCTGTCCAACGAGGACCCGACCTTCGGCGGCACCGCCCGCATCCGGCGGCAGTGGCCGGAACTGCACGGCGCGAAGGTCGACCTGCCCACCGCGGTCTCGATCGCCCGCGCGGAGCTGGGCACCGACCACCGCTGCACACCGCCCGAGCTGCGGGAGCTGCTCGGCTGGGCGAACCTTCCGGAAGAAGAAGAGGACGACAGTGACGACTGAGACGGCACCCGCCGGCCGGATCACCCTGCCGGGCGGCGAGATGCTGGCCTGGTCCGACCTGCCCAAGGAGCGGTTGGCCGACGGAGGGCCCCTCGCCGCGCTGGCCGCCCGGATCGTGCCGCCCGGCGCCCGGGTCCTGCTGGCCGGCCCGCACGACCCGGCGCTGCTCGTCCGGCTCGCCCACGCCGAGGTGACCTGCCTGCTGCGCAGCCACCCGGACGCGGTGGCGCTGGCTCAGCGGGCCGCCCGCGTGGTCGTGGGCGGCCCGGCCGGGCTGCCCGACGACGAGACGTACGACGTGGTGATCGCCGCCGCCGGACTGGACCCGGTGGAGTCGGTGGAGGGCACCCGGCTGGGCTGGGACGGTGTGCTGGCACGGCTGGTCGCGGCGGTACGCCCCGGCGGCGCGCTGCTGCTGCGCCTGGACAACCCGCTCGGGCTGCACCGGCTGGTGGCCACCACCCCCTGGTACGCCGCCCGCGACGACTCCGCCTGGGTGATCGGTGGCGTGCTGGACCAGGCGCACCCCGCCAACCGGGACCAACTGCGCGAGCGGCTCACCGGCGCCGGGCTGCGCTCGGTCGCCTGCTGGGCCGCGTACCCCGACGGCGCGACCGCGACGGCGCTGCTCGACGCCGACCAGCTCGACCGGGGCGCGGGCTGCGGGCTGTTCGACGCGGTGCTGCACGGCGCCTGCGCCGGGGCCTTCGGCACCGCGACCGTACTCCAGGACCCGGCCCGGCTGGCGGTGGACGCCCTGCACGCCGGGCGTGCCGCCGATCTCGCGCCGGCCTGGCTGATGCTGGCCCGTCGACCGGGTGGGCCCACGGACGCCACCGTCGACGGGGACCTGCCGGTGGCGCTGGCGCAGACCGGGCAGTCCGGCCAGCCCGGGATCGGTGTGCTGGAGGTGCTCGACGGCCCGTCGGGCTGGCGGTGGAGCCACACCGCCGGCACTGGCGCCGGCACGAGCACGCCGGCCGCGCCGTTCGCCAGCCGCGAAGCCGCGTACCGGGACCCCGCCGCACTGTCCGGGCCGGTGCCGACCGGGCGGCTGCTGCACACCCTGCTGCTCGACGCCGCGCTGCGCCGCGACCTGGCGACGCTGCGCACGCTGCTGCACGGGTACGCGGGCTGGCTCGCCGGCCAGGCCGACGCCGACGGCCGACTCGCCGGCGCGGCGGCGCTGGCCAGCACCGACAACATGGTGGTCAGCGGGGAACGGTACGCGGTGCTCGACCCGAGCTGGCGGGCCACCGACACGCTGCCCGGCGACGTGGTGCTGGCCCGCGGCCTGTGGCGCTTCGCGGCGGCCCTGCTCACCGGCGGGTACGCCCACCCGTGGTCGTCCACTCTCGACGTCGCGGGCCTGACCGTGGTGCTCGGCGGGCTCGCCGGCCACGACCTGGACCGGGCGACCGTGGCCGAGGCGGTGCAGGCCGAGGCGGCGATCGCGGCCACGCTGCACGGCCTGGACGCCAACGGCCGCGCGACCCTCGCCGCCGAGCTGCAGGCCGTCGAGCCGACCGACCCGCCGGTCGGCGCGCGCAGCTACCAGCAGCTGCGGGAGGCGTGGCTGCGGCAACGCGAGGAGATCAGCCGGCTCGCCGCCCTGACCCGATGGACCGACGAGCTGCTCACCTCCCGGGAGCGGGCGCTGCGCCGGGCCGAGGCGAAGATCGGCCTGCTCAGCGGGTCCATCAGTTACCGCGTCGGCCGGCTCGCCATCACCCCGGCCCGGCTGGCCAAGCGGGGTGCGCGTGCCGCCAAGCGGCGAGCGCGGGCGGCGCTCGCGCCGAGGCAGGAGGAGCAGCAGTGACCGGCGACGACAACGCGTCCGCGACGGCGAGCCGACCGGACCCGACGGCCGACACGGGAGCGGGGCCACGGATCGTCGGGATCGTGCAGGCCCGGATGGGCTCGTCGCGGCTACCCGGCAAGGTGCTCCGCCCGCTCGCCGGGCGGTCCGTGCTGGGCCGCGTCGTCCGCGCCGCCCGCGACAGCGGCGTCCTCGCCGACCTGGTGGTCGCGACCAGCACGGACACCGTCGACGACGCGGTGGTCGACGAGTGCCGGCGGCTCGGCGTGCCGTGTCACCGCGGGCCGGTCGACGACGTGCTGGGCCGGTTCGTGGGCGCGCTCGCCGCACACCCCGGCGACGCGGTCATGCGGTTCACCGCCGACTGTCCGCTGCTCGACCCGGAGATCATCACGCTGGTCGCCTCGGTGTACCGGGCCGTGCCCGGCCTGGACTACGCGAGCACGTCGATCGCCCGGACCCTGCCCCGCGGGCTGGACGTCGAGATCATCCGCGCGGAGACCCTGCGGACCCTCGACCGGCTCGCCACCGGTCACCACCGGGTGCACGTCACCTCGTACGCGTACACCCATCCGGATGTGTTCCGGGTGCTCGGGGTGACCCTCACCCCGGACCGTTCGGCGCTGCGGCTGACCCTCGACACCGAGCAGGACTGGGCGCTGGTGAGCGCCGTCGCCGACCACTTCGGCGACGTCAGCGTGCCGCTGGCCAAGCTCGCCGACTGGCTCGACGGGCAGCCGCGGCTGCGCGCGCTCAACGCCGACGTACGCCAGAAGCGGCTGGAGGAGTCGTGAGCACGCTACGGGTCGGGCTGCGCTGCGACGCCGGGCCGCGGCGCGGCGTCGGGCACCTCGTCCGCTGCCTGGCGCTCGCCGAGGAGTTCCTGGCCCGGGGCGCCCACGTCGCGGTGTTCGGCACTGTGGAACGGCTCGGCTGGGCCACCGCCGAGCTGGCCGCACGCGGCATCGGACTGCACCCCGGCCCCGAGTCGCCGGCCGAGCTGGTCGAGGCGGCCCGGCGACACGACCTCGACGTGGTGGTCGTCGACTCCTACGAGCTGGACCCGGCCGGCGCGGGTGCCCTGCGCGCGGCAGGCGTGTTCACCCTCGCCGTCATCGACGGGGACAGCCGGGGCCAGGACGCCGACCTCTACCTCGACCAGAACTTCGGGGCCCAGCTCCCGGCGCTGCCCGGGCGGTTGCTCGCCGGCAGCGGGTACGCCCTGCTGCGCGACTCGGTCGTGACCGCCCGTCCGGCGACGCCCCGGCCCGCCACGGCGGTCAGCAGGCCCCGGGTGCTGGCCTTCTTCGGCGGCACCGACGCGGTCGGCGCGGCCCCGGTGCTGACCCGGGTGCTGCTGGCCACCGGACACCCGATGGACCTCACGGTCGTCGTCGGCCGACCCGAGATCGAGGCCGAGCTGGAGACGATCACCCCCGGGCGGGGGCAGATCGTCCGTCCCGTCCCGCCCACCGGCTCGCTGCCGGCCCTGATCACCGGGGCGGACCTGGTGGTCAGCGCCGCTGGCACCTCCACCTGGGAACTGTGCTGCCTCGGGGCGCCCGCCGCGCTGGTCTGCGTGGTCGACAACCAACGCGAGTCGTACGCCCGGGTGGTCCAGCACGGTCTGGCCGCCGGCCTCGGCGAACTTCCGGAGCTGACCGGCGCCGGGTTGCCCGGGCGGGC